>DASQWX010000144.1:0-4317 GCA_035640035.1 Gaiellaceae bacterium | reverse complement strand
ACGACCACGCTCGCGGCCGGATCGAGCTCGCGCACCGCCAGTGCAGTCCAGAGCCCCGTGTAGCCGCCGCCGACGATCGCAACGTCGACGTCGAGCTCGCCTTCCAGAGGGGGCTCGGGCTCGATCGGCGGCGCCTCGTCGAGCCACCACGGCGAGCCCGCCTCGACACGGTTCAGTGCTCGATCCGCTCCCAAGCGTCCTCGAGCACGCTCCCGAGGATGCGCGCGAGCTCGTCAAACTCCGCTTGCCCGGCGACGAGCGGCGGCGAGATCTGCACGACCGGATCACCGCGGTCGTCCGCCCGGCAGATGAGCCCGCGCTCGAAGAGCTCGGGCGAGAGGAAGCCGCGCAGCAGTCGCTCCGACTCGGCGTCGGAGAACGTCTCCCGTATCTCCTTGTTCTTGACGAGCTCGACCGCGTAGAAGCACCCCGCGCCGCGAATGTCGCCGACGATCGGGAGCTCGAGCAATGGCTCGAGGGTCGACCGATACATCGCCTCGTTCTCGCGGACACCGTCGACGATTCCGTCGCGCTTCATGATCTCGATGTTCTTGAGCGCGATCGCCGCCATCACGGGATGGCCGCCGAAGGTGATCCCGTGCGCAAACATCGAATCGCCGTGCAGGAACGGCTCCATCACCCCATCGGTCGTCAGCACCGCGCCGATCGACGCATACGCCGATGACAGGCCCTTCGCGCACGTGACGATGTCCGGGCGGATGTCGTACTTCTCGGATGCGAACCAGTAGCCGGTGCGGCCGAAGCCGGTGATTACCTCGTCGGCACAGAGGAGGATTCCGTGGCGGTCGCAGAGCTCGCGGACGCCCTGGAAGTAGCCGGCGGGAGGCGTGAACGCGCCGCCGGCGCTCTGCACCGGTTCCATGATCACCATCGCGACCGTGTCGGGACCCGCCGCCTGGAGTGCGTTGTCGAGATCGTCCAACAAGAAGGCGGTGAACTCCCCCTCGCTCTCGCCTGGCGGACGGTGGTAGCGGTTCGTGTTCCGAACGTGGACGACCTCCGGGACGAGTGGCTCGAACGGCGCCCGCAGGGCCGGAATCCCGTTGATCGAGAGCGCGCCCATCGTTGTCCCGTGGTAGGCGACGTTGCGCGAGACCGCCTTCCAGCGCCGTTCGCCCCGTGCCGCGTGGTACTGGCGGGCGAGCTTCCAGGCCGACTCGACGGCCTCCGACCCTCCGGAGACGAAGAAGGCGCGCGTCAGGTCTCCGGGCGCCAGCGAGGCGACCTCCGCCGCGAGCTCGATCGCGCGCGGATGCGCGTACGACCAGTTCGTGTAGAAGGGCAGCTCACGCATCTGCTCGAGCGCCGCCTGCCCGATCTCCTCGCCGTACGAGTAGCCGATGTTGACCGCGAAGAGCCCGGCGAGCGCGTCGAGATAGCGCTTTCCGTTGATGTCCTCGAGGTAGCAGCCCTCGCCGCGGACGATCACCGGCACCTCGGTCCGGGCGTAGCCGCCCATGCGCGTGAAGTGCAGCCACAGGTGCTCGCGGGCCGCGCGCTGAAGCTCTTCGGCGCTGAATGTCGCCGCCATCTCGGTCATGCTCGAACCTCCCGTCGGCGCTGGTAGATGACGTTGGCGAGCATCGCCGTGACCGCGACGACGAAGATGACGGTGCCGATGACGTTGATCTGCGGCGGCGTCGCCACCCGCGCCGCCCCCCAGACGAAGATCGGGAACGTGACCCGGTTGCCGGCGTTGAAGTACGTGACGACGAAGTCGTCGATCGAGATCGCGAAGCAGAGCAGCAGCGCCGCGAGGATCGCGGGCGCGATCAGCGGCAGCGTCACCTTGCGGAACGTCGTCCACTCGTTCGCGCCGAGATCCATCGCCGCCTCCTCGATGTGGCGGTCGAACCCGATCAGCCGCGCCTTCACGGTCACGACCGCGAAGCTGATGCAGAACATGACGTGCGCGATCAGGATCGTCCAGAACCCGATCGGCACGAACGTGATGTTCAAGAACAGCGTCAGGAGCGATGCGCCGAGCACGATCTCCGGTGTCGACAGCGGCAGGAAGACGAGGAGGTTCGTCGAGCCGCGGCCCCGGAAGCCGTAGCGCACGAGCGCCAGCGCGATCAGGGTTCCGAGCGCGGTCGCAAGCACGCTCGCGATCAGGGCGATCTCGAGCGACAGCTTGAAGGCATCGATGAGTCCCGGAACCGCGTTCCAGTCGCGCCAGTTGTCGAACGTGAAGCCCTGCCACGTGTAGTTGAAGCGGCCGGCTGGGTGGTTGAACGAGAACGCGATCACGACCGCGATCGGCAACATCAGGTAGGCGAAGAACAGGAGCGAATAGACGGAGAGGACATGCCGGCCGGCGAACGCCAGCGTGCGCGAGGCGAGGCTTCGCCGCGGCCGGCCTACCGAAATGGCGACGTCCGCGGTGGTCATCCGGTCAGCTTCTCCGTCCCGACCGCGCGGGCATAGATCAGGACGGCGACGAGAATCGCCGCCATCAGCACGAAGGACATCGACGCCGCGGCCGGGTAGTCGAGCAGCTCTTTGAACTTCGAGTCGATCACGTTTCCGATCATGTGGTTCCGCGGGGAGCCGAGCAGCTGCGCGTTGATGAAGTCACCCGCTGCGGGGATGAACGTCAGCAGCGTTCCGGCGACGACGCCGGGCAGCGAGAGCGGCAGGGTCACGCGCAGGAACGCCTTCCACTTGCTTGCGTACAGGTCCTGCGCGGCCTCGATCAGGCTCTCGTCGATCTGCTCCAGCGAGACGTAGAGCGGCAGCGCCATGAAGGGCAGGAAGTTGTAGGTGATGCCGGCGACGACGGCCGTGCCCGTCGCGAGCAACCGGCCGCTCGAGCCGAGCACGTGCAGCGTGTGCAGCGTCCGGACGACGAAGCCGTTGTCAGAGAGGATCGTCTCCCACGCGAGCGTCCGGATCAGATAGGTGACGAAGAACGGCGCGACGATGAACAGGAGCAGGAGGTTCTTCCATCGCCCGCCGCGGAACGCAATCCAGTACGCCACGGGATAGCTCACGACGAGTGCGATCACGGTCGCGATCCCGGCGTAGAGGAAGGACCGCTCGAAGTGGCCCCGGTAGTTCTGGATCGCGTCCCAGTAGTTGTGCCACGCCCAGTGGAACGCGTAGCCGAAGTCGATCGACCCGGTTTCCAGCGACTGATACGCGAGGAAGCCGAGCGGGACCAGGAAGAAAGCGGCCAGCCAGAGAATTCCCGGGGCGAGCAGCAGGTACGGCGTCAGCCCGCGGTGACGATGGAAGAACCCGAAGCCCAGCCTACGGCTCCTGGTTACGGGAGTCCCGGCATAACAACTGCAGGGTCTCCACGCCTACGCCGACACCAAGTTTTGCCAGGTCGTCTGGTACTTCTGGTTGTTCAGCGCATTCGCGTCGATGATGTGGACGTTGTCGAGCATCTTCTTCGTCGGGAAGATGAGCGTGTTCTTCGCGATTGCGGGGTCCTTCTTCAGCAGTACCTGCTTCGCTCCCTTGACCGGGCAGATGTAGTTGACGTAGTCCTCGATCTCGGCCGCGATTTTCGGGTCGTAGACGAAGTTCATGTAGACGGACGCTGTGTAGACGTTGCCGCCCTTCGGGATCAGCATGTTGTCCGTCCAGATGTCCCCGCCGTCCTTCGGGAGGTTCCACTTCAAGTGCGGGTTGTCGGCCTGGAGCTGGACGATGTCGCCGGACCATGCCATCGTCGCGACGAGGTCGCCCTTCGCGAGCGCACCGCTGTAGTCGTTGCCGTAGAACTGGCGCACCTGCCCCGAGTTGACCGCCTTCTGGATCTTCTTGATCGCGCGGTTGAAGCTGGCGTCGGTGACCTTCGCGGGATCGTCGCCGTTCGAGAGCATCAGCAGGGAGATCGTGTCGGCGAACTCGCTCAACAGCCCGACCTTTCCCTTCAGCTTCTTGTCGCCGAGCAGCTGATCGATATCCAGGATCGGCTCGGTCAGCTTCTCGTTGTAACCGATCCCGGTCATCCCGGACTGCCAGGGCAGGCTGTAGTCCCGGTTGTGATCCCAGTTCGGGTGCTGCTGCTGCGGAATCAGGTTCTTGATGTTCGGGATCGCGCTCTTGTCGAGCTTCTCCACGTACCCCTTCTTGATCAGCAGGCTCGGGTAGCGCGAGTTGTCCGTCATCACGATCAGGTCGCGCCCGGTGCTCTGGCCGCTGGCGAGCGCGGGCTGGATCTTCGAGTAGAACGACGCGTTGTCGTTGATGTCCTCGGTGTAGGCGACCTTGACGCCGTACTTCTTCTGGAACTGGTCGAGCGACGGATGACGGTTGCCCTTCTTGTCGATATACAGCGTCCAG
>DASQWX010000143.1:0-3838 GCA_035640035.1 Gaiellaceae bacterium | reverse complement strand
TTAAGGCCTTGCTTCGCGTCGGGGTAGGGGAATTCAAGGGTGACGGCTTGCTTTTCGTCGGTGGACGGGTAGCGATCGTCCATCAGCGCGAGGTAGACACACACCCGGTTCGTGAACCGAAGCAGCTCGCGGTTCCAGTCGAACCACCAGCGCGGGTACTTCTGCCGGAAGAGGATCATTAGGAGCGGAGCGAGGAACAGCAGCCCCCCGGTGCCGCCGGCGACCCACCAGGCGTGACCGCCGCCGGCGTAAGTCCCCTCATCGCCGCCGATGCTGCCCGCGACGATCAGGATCGGGATCGCAACGATCAATCTGAACGCCGTTGTGAGTCGATTGAGCGGGCGGTCCGGATAGTCGACCGAGAACCGCACCGGGTACGCTGCTTCGCCCGGTGGTTGACTTGGCTCCATCACTTGGACCTCCCTCGATTGACGGCGTTGGCTTCATGCCGACGCCACATCTCTCAGTCGGAAACTAAAAGCACGAGCACGCGGACGCTAGCCGGGGACCGCGCCCGTCCGCGACGGCTCGATCCGGTCTGCCAGTCCACGGAGGGCTGCCGCAGAGCCGAACCTGAGCGCATTGCGCCGGCGCTGGCTGCGATTGCGCCCCGGCCTCGTCGGAACCTCAGCGGCAAGCGATTCCCGGGTCTTCTGGCGGACTAGGTCGGCGGCGACGAAGAGATCGAACATCTGAGCCTCCTTGATCGAAATTGAATCGATTCAGCGCGTACTCTATCTGAAACGATTCATTCGCCGTAGAATTCCCGTTCGTGACGCCAAACGATGGCCGCCGCGTCCGCTTGCGGGACGTCGCCGAGCGCGCGGGCGTCTCTGTGGGCAGCGCGTCGCAGGCGTTCGGTCGTCCCGAGCTCGTCTCGGAGCAATTGCGCGAACGGGTCCTGGCCGCCGCCGAGGCGCTGGGCTACGCAGGGCCTGATCCCGCAGCGCGTCGTCTCAGGATGGGCCGTACCGGGGTGCTCGGATTGCTCTTCGCCGAACGACTCGGCTACCAGTTCACCGACCCGGCAGCGCCGGCGTTCCTCCGCGGAGTGGCCCGGGGAATGCGGAGAGCACCGCTCGGATTGCTCCTGCTTCCGGATTCACGCTACCGCCGCGAGGCCGCGCGCACGGTTCGAGAGGCGGCTGTCGACGGCTTCATTGTCTACTCGGCGCCACGAAACGATCCTCGGGTCGAGGCGGCGCTCGACCGCCGGTTGCCTGTCGTAACGGTCGACCAGCCGCGGGACGCGCCAACGCCGTTCGTCGGCATCGACGACCGGGCTGCCGCGCGCGCCGCCGCGGATCACCTCCGCGGGCTCGGACACGAGCGTGTCGCGGTGCTGTCGTTTATCAGGGCCCTCGATCCCGAGGGATCGCTCGTGCTCGACATGAGCGTCGAGCGACTGGCTGGCTACAAGGAGGGCCTCGGGGAGGCGTGGGCCGAGGACCTCGTCCGGATCTGCCGTCCGAATGCGGCAGAGCCCGCGCGCAGAGCTGCCCTCGAGCTCCTGCGGCAACCAAACCCTCCGACCGCGATGCTGGCGATGAGCGACGTATTGGCGATCGGGGCTCTGCAGGCGGCGGGGGAGCTTGGAGTCTCCGTTCCTGCCGAGCTGTCGCTCGTCGGCTTCGACGACAGTCCCGCCGCCGCCGTGGCGACGCCGCCCCTGACGACGGTGGCGCAGCCGCACGAAGAAAAGGGCCGCCTCGCGACCGAGCGGCTCCTCGACGCAATCGAGCATCGAGCCGATTCAGACGAGCGATTCACGCGGGACATCCTTCCGACGGAGCTGGTCGTTCGGGAGTCGACCGCACAGGTCCCGGGTCCGCCTCCCGGCCGCTGACCGCTGGGCCCTTTGCCGCTGTGACTCACGGGTGCTATGGACCCGTGCAATGGCAGCAGAGCTGGTTGGTCGTGACGAGGAGCTCGAACTCGTCGTTGGCGCGCTCGCCGACTTGCCGGCCGGCGTCGTCCTCGAGGGCGAAGCGGGTATCGGCAAGACGAGCATCTGGCGAGCGGCGCTCGGCGAACTCGGAGCGCTTGGTTTTCGAGTGCTGTCGACTCGGCCGGCCGAGACCGAGAGCCAGCTCTCCTATGCAGGGCTCGCCGACATGCTCGACCCAGTCCTCGACGAAACGCTGACGGCCCTCCCGTCGCCGCAGCGACGGGCGCTCGAGGTTGCTCTGCAGCGCGCCGAGCCAGAAGGCGGTGCGCCGGATCAAGCCGCAATCGCGTTCGCCGTGCTCGGAACACTCCGCGCCGCGACAGAGACGTCGCCGCTTGTCGTCGCCGTCGACGACTTGCAGTGGCTCGACCCGCCGTCGCTGTTCGCGCTGGTGTTCGTGGCCGGACGTCTACAGCGAGAGAAGGTTGGTTTTCTGCTCGCCCTTCGCGGCGAGCCGTCCGGGGGGCCCCCGCTCGAGCTCGGGCGCAGGCTCGGCGAAGAACGCGTGCGGGTGATCCGCGTCGGGCCGCTGAGTCTCGGCGCTTTGCACCACCTCGTTCAGGCGCGGTTCGCGGTGGCGCTGTCGCGGCCAACGCTGCAGCGGGTGCACGAAACGTCGGGCGGCAACCCGTTCTTCGCGCTCGAGCTCGCTCGCGCGTTGCACCCCAAAGGTGCCGAGGTGCCGGCAGGCGAGCCGCTCCCCGTACCGGGAGAGCTGCGGGAACTGCTACGGGCGCGGGTCGCCAGCCTTCCGAGAGACTCCGAGGAGGCGTTGCTCTTTGCTGCGGCGATGCCGGAGCCGACGGTTGGGCTCGTCGCCGAAGCCTTGGAGGCGGACCCTCGTCCGGGCCTACGGAGCAGCGTCGACGCGGAGCTGATCGAGTTGGATCGCGACCGTATCCGCTTCGCGCACCCGTTGTTCGCGTCTGCCGTGTATTCCGAGACCGGCGCAGATCGCAGGCGGGAGATTCATCGTCGGCTGGCCGTGATCGTCGCGAATCCCGAGGAGCGGGCGCGCCATCTCGCGCTTGGCACGGAGGGCGTGGATGCGGATGTCGCGTCCGCGCTCGACGAGGCGGCGCGCATCGCACGTGCACGCGGTGCACCGCAGGCTGCGGCCGAGCTGAGCGAGCTCGCACTCCGCCTCACGCCGGAGCCAGAGGTTGAGGCCGCCCATCGACGCCGGCTCGACGCCGGGGCAGCCAACTTCGAGGCCGGCAGCACCGCTCGTGCCCGCGTGCTGTTCGCGGAAGCGGCCGAGGGTGCACGCGCAGGCTCGCTGCGAGCCGAGGCCCTGAGTCGGCTCGCCCGCGTTCACCACTATGCAGGAGATCAGCGGCTCGCCGTCCAGCTCTTCCGGGAGTGCCTGGCAGATACCCAAGCAGATGCTCCCGTACAGGCCGACGCCGCGGAAGGGCTCGCAACCTCGCTCTTCTTCTTGCGGGAGGAACTCGCCGAAGCGCTTGACCATGCCCGCACTGCCTCACGAATCGCAGACGAAGATGGAAGCCGCGGGGTGCTCGCCGTCGCACTCGGGACGCAGGGGATGCTCGAGGCGGTTCTCGGTCGGCCGGAAGCACTCCCGACGCTCGAATCCGCCGTGGCTCTCGAGGGACATGCACGCGAGCTCCCGCTCGGGAGACAGCCGAGCTTCCAGCTGGCCGTCACCCGCGTCTGGGGCGACGACCTCGCCGGGGCTCGTGCCGCCTTGGAGGAGATACGCGAGCGAGCGGTCGCGCAGGGAGACGAGAGCTCGCTTCCATTCGCCCTCGCCTACCTCAGCCTCGCGGAATACCTCTCGGGCCGGTGGCAGGAGGCAATGCGCGCAGCCGACGAAGGGCGGGACGTCGCGCTGACCGCCGGCCAGGAAATTGGGCAGGCCTTCGCGCT
>DASQWX010000142.1:0-3953 GCA_035640035.1 Gaiellaceae bacterium | reverse complement strand
TCCGGCGTGAAGCGAAGGACGTCCCGGGTCGCACGCACCGAGTCGTCCGCGAGCCCGTCCAGAACGACGGTGACCGTGGTGGGCCCGCCGCCTTCCGGCGACGACTCCGCCTGGGTCGTCGTCAGCGCGACCTGGAACTGGTCGGCGCGAACGAACTCGAGGGCGAGCTCGGTCGGAGACGCCGGGCCGTCGCGATCTTTCAGGTACTCGTTGAAGGACGCGACGAGCTGCTTGCGGTCGCCGCCCGAGACCGGAACGCCCTTCCAGACTGCCGCGTCGTTCTTGCTCGAAGTTGAGCTCGCATGCTTATTCGACGAGCCGCAGGCGGTGAGAACGAGGGCTGCTGCGCAGACGAGCGCGAGTGCTAGTGGCAGCCCGAGCCGCACCCGGAAGCGCCCTCTGGCGCTTCCCCTTCCTCGACCTGGAAGGAGTGGCCGCAGCCGCATGACGCCGACACGTTCGGGTTGTTGATCGCGAAACCTGCCTGCAGGCCCTCGACCCAGTCGATCTCGGTCCCGGCGAGGTACGGCGCGCTGAATGGATCGACGACGACGTCGACCCCGTTGATGTGCAGCTCGTTGTCGCCCTCCTGCGGGCCCCGGTCGAAGCCGAGCGCGTACTGGAAGCCCGAACAACCGCCCCCCTGGACGGCGATGCGCAGGACCGCGGCCTCGCCCTCGGGCTCCTCGGCCATCAGGTCTCGGATCTTCGTCGCCGCGCTCTCGGTGAGCGAGACGAGAGTTGGCTGCTCGACTGTCGCCACGAGCCAATCGTAGCAGCGTGCCCAGTTGCCGCTCATGCCCCAAAAGTGCACGACTTTGTAACACCTGTCTCCCGCACTGCTCCACGGTTTTCGGTCCCCCTCGTGCCACCCGCCCGAGACTTGATACGTTCCGGCCGCCAGGGCTCGGCGGGAGGAGAAAGACGTGCTCGACAACTGGCTGCCGTTTCTGATCTACGGCGTTTTCGCGGCGGCAATCCCGGCCTCGATGGTCGTGATGTCCTTTGTCTTCGCGACCCGGCCGAAGCGCCGAACACGCGCCCGTGGGATCCCCTTCGAGTCCGGTGTCTCGACGGGCCCGCCGCGACGTCAGCGCTTCACGATCAGCTTCTACCTGACGGCGATGCTCTTCATCGTCTTCGACATCGAGATCGTCTTCCTGTATCCGCTCGGTGTCGTCCTGCACCAGCTCGCCTGGTTCGGCTTCGCGGAGTTCGCGTTCTTCCTCGTCATCCTGGTCGTCGCGTACGTCTACGTCTGGCGTAAGGGCGCGCTCGAGTGGCAGTAGGGCGGCCGGGGCGCCTCGCCGACTACGGGCTCAAGTCGGAGCGTCTGCTCTGGCCGGGCAAGGGGCCGAGCGAGTTCGAGCAGGAGCTCGGCGACATCGAGTCTCAGCTCGGCCTGACGACGCTCGAGAAGGCGGTCGCCTGGGCACAGACGAAGTCGATGTGGCCCGACACGTTCGGGCTCGCGTGCTGCGCGATCGAGATGATGTCGATCGTCTCCTCGCGCTACGACATCGCGCGTTTCGGGATGGAGGCCTTCCGCTCGTCGCCGCGGCAGGCCGACCTGCTGATCATCTCCGGCCGGGTCGCGCAGAAAATGGCGGCGCCGATCAAGCAGATCTACGACCAGATGCTCGAGCCGAAGTGGGTGATCGCCATGGGCGCCTGCGCGAGCTCCGGCGGCATGTTCAACAACTACGCCGTCCTCCAGAGCGTCGACAAGATCATCCCGGTCGACATCTACGTGCCCGGATGCCCGCCGCGCCCCGAGGGGCTGATGGAGGGAATCGTCAGGCTGCACGAACGCGTCCAGGCCGGCGTCCCGGCGGCCTACGAGGTCGGCGGGGTCGCCAAGTGACCTTCGAGGGCGTCCCCGGGCTCGTCGAGATTCGCGAGGCCTACGGCGAGACGACGCTGGTCGTCGACCCGGCACGTCTGGTCGAGGCATGCACCCACCTTCGCGACGAGCAGGGCCTCGACATGCTCGTCGACATCGCGGCGACCGACTACCTCGGCTGGGGCTCGCCCGGAGTCTCGGGCTACATCGGCACGGCGCAGGGCAGGAACCTCAACCGCCCGATGACGCAAGGATTGCAAGCGCTGCCGGCGCCGAAGCCGAAGCGCTTCGCGGTCAACTACCACCTGCTCGGACTGCGCCAGGGAGCCCCCCGCGTCCGTGTCCAGATCTGGGTCGAAGACGGCGAGTCCGTGCCGACCGTCGTCGGCGTCTGGCCCGGCGCCGACTGGTTCGAGCGCGAGGTCTGGGACATGATGGGGATCGAGGTCGAAGGTCACCCCCACCACGAGCGCCTGCTCATGGACGAGGACTGGGAAGGCCATCCCCTTCGCAAGGACTACCCGATCGGCGGCGAGCCGGTGCGCTTTTCGGGAGAAGAGTAGGTGACGCTCGCCCGTCCACCCGCCGCCAAGGATCCGATCTACGACGGCACGCGAATCCCTTCGCCGATCCCGACCGTGCTCGAGGTCGATCCGTCCGTCAAGGGCACGGACGACATCCTCACGGTCAACTTCGGCCCGAACCATCCGTCCACGCACGGCGTCCTGAGGCTCGTCGTCGACCTCGACGGCGAGGTCGTGGTCGGAATCGCCGCCAAGATCGGCTACGTCCACACCGGCTTCGAGAAGAACATGGAGCAGAAGTCGTGGTGGAAGGCGATCACCTACGCGCCCCGGATCGACTACCTCGCCTACCAGAACAACGAGCTCGTCTTCGTGCTCGCGATGGAGAAGCTGCTCGGCCTCGACGTGCCGCCGAAGGCGACCTGGATGCGAATGCTCCTCGCGGAGCTGAACCGAATTCACTCGCACCTCGTCTGGCTCGGCACCGCCGCCCTGGAGCTCGGGGCGATCTCGATGTTCTGGTACACGTTCCGCGAGCGCGACATGGTGCTCGACCTGACCGAGCTTGTCGCCGGCTACCGCATGCACACGCGGTACTTCCAGACCGGGGGCCTCGCCGAGGACATCCCGCCGGGCTTCTACGCCGAGTGCCGCAAGTTCGTCGAGTGGATGCCGAAGGCGATCGCCGACTACGACGGGTTGCTCGCGAAGAACGAGATCTGGGGGGAGCGAACCCGCGGGCTCGGGCTGCTGAACCGCGCCGATGCGATCGCGCTCGGGCAAACCGGTCCCGTCCTGCGCGCCTCAGGCGTCGACTGGGATCTCCGCCGCGACGATCCGTACCTCTACTACGACCGTGTTCATTTCCACGTGCCGGTGCTCCCGCACGGCGACACCTACGACCGGTACCGCGTCCGGATCGAGGAGATGCGGGCGTCGGTCGAGATCATCGAGCAGTGCCTCGACCGCCTCGGGCGGCTCGAGGGCGAGCCGTGGATCGCGGACGACCGCAAGGTCGTCCTGCCGCCGCGCGAGGAGCTCCACACGTCGATGGAGTCCCTGATCCACCACTTCAAGATCGTCACCGAGGGGTACCGGGTCCCGGAGGGCGAGGTTTACGTCGCGGTCGAGTCACCGCGTGGGGAGCTCGGGTGCTACCTCGTCTCCGACGGCGGCCCGAAGCCATGGCGGGTCAAGTTCCGCGCACCGTCGTTCGCGGCGCTCGAGGCGACTGCGACGGTCGTCCAGCACAGCTACATCGCCGACCTGATCGCGATCGTCGGCTCGCTGGACACGGTCATGGGCGAGGTTGATCGCTGAAAATGCCGGCGCATTTTCAGCGAGAAGTCAGCGAGATTGCGGCTCAGTACCCGGATTCGCGGTCGGCGGTGATGCCGGCGCTTCGGTTGGCACAGGAACATCACGGAGGGTGGCTGCCACGAGAGGCGTTCGTCGAAGTGGCCGAGGCGCTTGACCTTACGCCCGGCTACGTCAAAGGCGTCGCGTCCTTCTACGACATGTTCCACCTCGAGCCCGTCGGGCGGCGGATCGTCGAGGTGTGCACGAACATCTGCTGCGGCCTGCGC
>DASQWX010000141.1:0-2909 GCA_035640035.1 Gaiellaceae bacterium | reverse complement strand
CGCCCGCGCCACGCGGAGAGCGCGCGCGCCATTCTCGGTCCAGATCGACCCCGAGAGCCCGTACGGGGTGTCGTTCGCAATCCGGATCGCATCGGCCTCGTCCTCGAACGGAATCACGGCGGCGACCGGGCCGAACACCTCCTCGCGCGCGACACGGTCGTCGTTCGACGCCTCCATGAGCGTGCAGGGGAACCAGAAGCCGCTGCCCTCGGGTGTGTTTCCACGATAGACAACGTTACCGTCGACGTAGGACGACACCCGATCGCGCTGGTCGGCGGAGATCAGCGGCCCCATCTCGGTCGCATCCTCTTCGGGATTTCCGACCTTGACCGCCTTCGTCGCCGCGACGAGCAGCTCGAGGAAACGGTCGTAGACGGCGCGCTCGACAAGGATCCGGGAGCGGGCGCAACAATCCTGGCCCGCGTTCCCGAACACCGCGGACGGCGCGGCCGACGCTGCCCGCTCGAGGTCTGCGTCGGCGAACACGACGTTCGCCGACTTGCCACCAAGCTCCAGCGTCACGCGCTTGATCGTCTCCGCCGCGCCCTCCATGACGCTCCGACCGACCTCGGTCGAGCCGGTGAAACCGATCTTGGCCACGTCCGGATGCTCGACGAGGCGGCGGCCGACGACGGAGCCCGGCCCTGCGACGACATTGACCACGCCGTCCGGAATCCCGGCCTCGAGGGCGAGCTCGGCCAGCCGCAGCGCTGTCAGCGGCGTCAGCTCGGCCGGCTTGAGAACGACGGTGTTCCCCCCGGCCAGCGCGGGCCCCAGCTTCCAGGACGAGATCGCGATCGGGAAGTTCCAGGGCACGATCAAGCCGACGACGCCGAGCGGCTCACGGAAGGTCATGTCGACCCCGCCTGCCACCGGAATCGTCTCTCCGTGGTGCTTGTCGACGGCGCCGGCATAGAAGTGGAATACCTCGGCGACCATTCCGACCTCGCCGCGCGAATCCGAGATCGGCTTGCCGACGTTCCGCGTCTCGAGCAGGGCGAGCTCCTCGGCCTGCTCCTCGACGAGCGCGCCGAGCCCTCGCAGCATCCGGGCCCGATGCGAGGGCGGGACGGCCGCCCACGCAGGAAACGCCGCGCGAGCCGCAGCCACGGCCGCATCTGCCTCGTCCAGACCGGCCTCGTCGAGCTCGGCGACGGGCTCTTCGGTGGCGGGATTGAGCACCGTCAGCGACATCGTGTTATTGAAACATGAAGACGCCTCAAGCCCCGGCCCCCCCGCGCCGATCAAGGACACATGAGCGGCGGTACGGGCTACGACCCGAAAATCATTGAACGCTTTGCCGACCAGCTGTTGCGGAAGGCCGACACCGTCCGGGTCGGCTTCGCGGTCGGCGGCGGCATCTTCGGGGTCTGCGTCGGCGCAGTTCCGCTGACGCCGCTGAAGTCCGTCTGGGGAGTCCCGCCAGGATTCGGCGTCGCCACGATCATCGTCGGCGCGCTGCTCGGCATTCTCGTCGGCTACGTGATCGGCGAAGGGCGGGCCTTCCGCTACCGCGTCCAGGCGCAGAGCGCGATCTTCCAGCTCGAGATCGAGCGCCGCGTCTCGTCCGCCGTCGCCGAGGCCGTCACCAGCGCCGCGGCCCAACATCCGCAACCTGCAGCGGCGATGCCTGAGGTGGCGCCCGAGCCGGCTCCTGCCGTGGAGCCCGCGCGGCCCGAGTTGCCCCCGCTCAGCCCGGTCGCCGTCCAGCCGGCGCCGAGGCCGGAACCCGAGCCGACGCCGGATCCCGAGCCCGCTCGCGCGCCCGAAAGCGTCGTCTCACCGGTCCGTTCGGATCCGCCGTTACTCCGCCCACCGGGCGAGCCTGCTCCGCCCGTCTCGCCTAGACTCGATGAGCCGCCGCTGAGCCCCGCGGCGGACGGCTAGTTCGGCTCACGCGGTACTCGCGCGCCTCGCGGACGAGCTCCTCGAAAAGCCGCAGGTCTTCTCCGGCCTCCGGGTGCCAGAGCACGCCGAGCGCGAACCTGCGCGACGGGTCCTCGACCGCTTCGATCGTCCCGTCCTCGGCGCGAGCGGCCTCGACCAGGCCCTCCCCGAGCCGCCCGAGCCCCTGATGGTGGTGCGACTTCACCGGTGCGCGGTCGCCGAGCAACTCGCCGATCCGGGTTCCGGGCTCGACCTCGACGTCGTGATCGGCGAAGACGCCCGGCGTGTGCTTGTGCTTCTCGTCGCCGACCACTTCGGGCAGGTGCTGGACGAGGTCGCCGCCCAGAGCGACGTTGAGCACCTGGCTGCCGCGGCAGATCGCGAGCACCGGCATGTCGCGTTCGAGTGCCGCCGAGAGCAGCGCCAGCTCGGCCTCGTCGCGATGGCGAACGACACCCCGGGTCTCTTCGTGGGCCTCTTGCCCGTACATCTCGGGCTCGAGGTCTGAGCCGCCCGAGAAGATCAATCCGTCCACCGCGTCGAGCGTCTCCTCGAGCCCCTCCTCGCTCGGCGGCACGAGCAGAGGCCGTCCGCCGGCCCGCTCGACCGCCTCGACGTACTGGGCCGGCACGAGCGTTGCCTCGAGGTCCCAGTAACTCCATTTCGCCGGCGTCACGTAGGTCGTGATGCCGACGATCGGCCGAGGAGAGTTTGGCGACATAAAGTCGGTCCCGCCGGGCCGCGCTGCTCGCCCCCTGGCAGCGTCCTCAGTCGCGCCCATATCTACGGATATGGACGCTCCCTGCGTCCTCCCCAGGGAACGAGCATCGCACCCCGGCGACGAGCATATCCCGCCAAGCCCTCCTAGCCGCGTTCGAAGAGCCGCTCGCGCTCATAGCAGGTGACAGTCTGATCAAGGCGCCGACTCGGCGGCGCCGTTGAGAGGATGGGCGGGCTCTGCCCGCCCGTCCGTCTTAACCACGTTCGAAAAGTCGCTCGCGCTCGTAGCACGTCACCGTCTG
>DASQWX010000140.1:0-8573 GCA_035640035.1 Gaiellaceae bacterium | reverse complement strand
CCGACGCCGGCGTTCATGCCGGTGGGAACGAAGGCGACGGTCAAGAGCGTCGACCCCGACGAGCTGCGCGAGCTCGGAGCCTCGATCTTGCTCGGCAACAGCTACCACCTGCACTTTCGCCCCGGCGCCGACCTCATCGCCGACCTCGGCGGGCTCCACGCCTTCATGGGCTGGGACGCACCGATCCTCACCGACTCGGGCGGATTCCAGGTCTTCTCGCTGCGCGACACGATCGTCGGCGTCGACGACGACGGGGTCACCTTTCGCTCCGTGTACGACGGCAGGCCGGCGCGGTTCTCGCCCGAGGCCGTCGCCCGGATCCAGACGCAGCTCGGCTCCGACATCGCGATGTGCCTCGACGCCGTGCCGCCGGCGGACGCTCCGCGGCCGGCGGTCGAGGAAGCCGCCCGGCTGACGACGCTCTGGGCCGCCCGCCAGCGCTCGGCGCAGCGCCGGCCCGGGCAGCTCGTCTTCGCCATCGCCCAGGGCGGCACCGACGAAGAGCTCCGGGCCCGGTCGATCGAGGAGATCGTCGCCCTCGACTTCGACGGTTATGCGCTCGGGGGGCTGGCGATCGGAGAGGACCGCGAGCTCATGTTCGACACGGTCGGCTGGGCGGCCTCGCGGCTGCCGGCGGATCGCGCCCGGTACTTCATGGGGATCGGCGACCCCCAGGGCGTGCTCGAGGTGATCGAGCGTGGGGTCGACATGTTCGACTGTGTCCTCCCGACGCGCCTCGGACGTACCGGCTCGGCGCTGACGTGGGAAGGGCGACTGAACCTGAAGAACGCGCGCTACACCGCCGACTCCGGGCCCCTGCAAGACGGCTGCGACTGCCCGGCGTGCCGGCGTTTCTCGCGCGCCTACATCCGCCATCTGATCAATCAGCAGGAGCTGCTGGGGCTCCGCCTCCTGAGCCTTCACAATCTACGATTCCTGCTGGACCTGACGGCAGGCGCGAGAGCGGCGATCCAGCGCGGCGAGTTCGGCGATTACAAACGGAACGCGCTGGCCCGGCTCGAGACGTCCGCGGAAGAGGAGGCACTACGGGCTACCTGATTGTGATCGTCGCCCTGTTCGTCCTGCTCTGGCTGCTGGTGCTGCGACCACAGCGACGGCGCCAGATGGACCAGCTCCGTATGCAGGACACCCTCCACGTCGGCGACGAGGTGATCACCGCGGGCGGGATCCGCGGCTACATCCGCCAGCTCGACGAGGAGGTGCTGAACGTCGAGATCGCGCCCGACGTGCAGGTGCGGCTCGACCGTCGCGCGGTCGCGGCGGTGGTCTCCCAGGAAGAGGACGAGGAGGACGAGGAGCCTGGAGCGCTAACCCAGGCCGGAAGTGACGAAAGCTAAGCTTCGCTCTCTGCGCGGATGACGAATCGCCGCTCGCATTTGACCCTCGTCGGCCTGATCCTCGCCGCTTTGGCGGGAGTGGCCGCGCTTGCCATTCCCGGCTCCCCGGTCCACAAGAAGGTGACGCTCGGTCTCGACCTTCAGGGCGGCCTCGAGGTCGTGCTCAAGGCCCAGCCGGCCAAGGGTCAGAAGCTCGACTCCTCGGCCCTCGACCGCTCTGTCTCCATTATGCGCCAGCGCGTCGACAAGCTCGGGGTCTCGGAGCCCGAGATCCGCAAGCAGGGCTCGAACCAGATCGTTATCGAGCTCGCGGGCGTCCACGACCCGGCCAAGGCTGCCTCGATCATCGGCAAGACGGCTCAGCTCGAGCTCTACGACCTGGAAACCTCCCTGACGGGCCCGTCGATCACGGCGTCGGGCAACCCGCAGCAAACGACGAGCCTGTTCCAGCTGCTTTCCGCCGTCCAATCGCAGGCGAAGAGCGGCGAGCCCGAGGGGTACTACGCGTTCGGCAAGAACAAGCAGAAGTTCGTCGGTCCGGTGACGACGCGGGCCGCGGCGTCGAAACAGGCGAAGCAGGGGAAGCTCAAGCGGCCGTTCTCCGTGCTCGCGCTGCCCAAGAACACGGTCGTGATCACGTGCGATTCGACAGAGGTCGTCTGCCCGGGCAGCAGCGGCGCCCAGGGCGGAAATACGGTGGGACCGCCTCCGGCAGGACAGTCCTACTACTACCTCTTCATCCACGACCCCGACAAGAAGGCGATAGACGACATCAAGGGCGTCCCGCAGATGACGGGCTCCGACCTGAAGCTCTCGGGGACGCGCCAGGACTTCGACCCGACCACGAACGAGCCGGTCGTGCTGATGCAGTTCACCGGCTCCGGGTCGCACAAGTTCCAGGAGGTGACCGCGGAGGAGTACAACCGCGGCCGGAACCGCCAGATCCCGCAGCACTTCGCGATCGTCCTCGACCGCGAGATCAGGTCGTTCCCGCAGATCGACTACACGAAGTCGGATCTCGCGGGCGGCATCAGCGGCAACGCCGAGATCTCGGGAATCAAGTCGATCGGCGAGGCGAAAGACCTGGCGCTCGTGCTGCAGACCGGCGCACTGCCGGTGAACTTCGTGCAGATCGAGCGCACCGACGTCTCGGCGACCCTCGGCAAGGATTCGCTGAACGAGGCGAAGAAGGCCGCGCTGATCGGCCTGCTCGTCGTGGCGATCTTCCTGCTTGTCCTCTACCGGTTCCTCGGCCTCGTCGCCGTCCTCGGTCTCGGGATCTACGCCGCGTTCCTGTACGCGGCGATCCTGCTCTTCAACGTGACGCTGACGCTGCCCGGCTTCGCCGGTCTGATCCTGACGATCGGAGTCGCGGCGGACGCGAACGTCGTCGTCTTTGAGCGGATCAAGGAAGAAGTGCGCGCCGGGAAGTCCGTACGCGCTGCCATCGCCGCCGGCTACGCCAAGGGCTTCCACACGATCATCGACGCCAACGTCGTGACCGTGATCACGGCGTTAGTCCTGTTCGCGGTCGCGACCGCAGGAGTCAAGGGCTTCGCACTGATGCTGATGATCGGGACGGTGATCTCGCTCGTCACTGCCGTCGCCGCGACCCGGGCGATGCTTGGTCTGCTGTCCGGGTTCTCGTGGTTCGACAACCCGCGGTTCATGGGCGCGGCGGGCCAGCAGTCGGCGAAATGGCTGCAGATCGACTTCATGCGCCGGCGATACCTCTGGTTCGCAATCTCGGGCGTGATCATCGTCGTCGGCGCCGTCTCGCTCGGCGTCCGCGGCCTCAACCTCGGCATCGACTTCAAGGGCGGCACGCAGGTGACGTTCAAGACGACCAAGCCCGTCTCGTTGACGGACGTCCGCAATCAGGCGAAAGACATCGGCCAGGCCGATGCCGTCATCCAGGGACGCGGCAAGACGTTCGGCAGCGACAAGTACGAGAACTTCCAGATGCGGATGAAGTCCCTGTCGTCCGCGAACCAGAACAAGCTCGACCAGGATCTCCAGAGCCGCTTCAACGCGACGAGCAGACAGATCACGAACGTCTCGTCGAGCTTCGGGAGGCAGATCGCGCGCGGCGCGATCATCGCGATCATCGTCTCCCTGCTCCTGATCGTCCTCTACATCGCGGTCAGGTTCGATCTCAAGTTCGCCGGGCCCGTGATCGCCGCGTTGATCCACGACATCGTGATCACGGTCGGCGTCTACTCGCTGACCGGGCGGGAGGTCTCGAACTCGACGGTGGCCGCGGTCTTAACCGTGCTCGGCTACTCGATCTACGACACGATCATCATCTTCGACCGAATCCGGGAGAACATCCCGCTGATGCGGCGCTCGTCGTTCGCCACCATTGCCAACGTTTCGCTCTGGGAGACGATCCGCCGCTCGCTGGCGACGTCCTTCATCACCCTGCTGCCCGTCGTCTCGCTCCTGATCTTCGGCGGCGCGACGCTGAAGGACTTCGCGTTCGCGCTGATCGTCGGCATCACTTCCGGCGCCTACTCGTCGATCTTCATCGCGGCGCCGCTGCTGACGATCCTGAAGGAGCGTGAGCCCGAGTTCGCCCGGCGGCGGGAGGTCGTCGAGGCGCCCGGAGACGGCCGTCCTGCCGAGGTGGTTCTCGAGCAGGCAGAGGAGGCGGCTGCGGCCGAGCCCGCTCACGACGTCACTCCCGTAGCCGCGGTCGAGCGCGTCGCGGCGGAAGCGAAACGCGAGCGCCGCCGCCAGCGGCGTCGGACCCGCCCGCATGGCCGAACCCGCTAGCAACGTCGCGAACGCCCTCCGGCGGCTCGGGCGAAACGAGGCGCAAGCCCTGGTCGACGAGCTCGGCGCGCTCTGGCGCGGCGACGCAACCGTCGGCGAGCGGGCAGCGGCCCGCCTCGCGGGCATCTTTCGCGAGGTCGGTCTCGTCACGCGCGAGGAGCTCGACGAAGCGGAGCTCAAGATCGCCCAGCTCGAGCACCGGTTGCGGCTGCTCGAGAACGGGCGACCTCCGTCGCCGCCCGCGCAGTGATCTCGCCGCCGACGCGGCTTGCGCCTGAGGCCCGGCGCGACGATCCCGAGCGCGTGTGGCGGTTCGCGCGCCGCATCGTCCAGCCGATCACGCTGGCGCTCGCTCCCTCCGCGGCGTACGGCGTCGAGCGGATCCCGCGGGACCGCGGCGTGGTGCTCGCAGCCAACCACTTCTCGGGCATCGACCATCCGCTGATCGGCTGCTTCATCCCGGGCATCACCTACTTCCTTGCCAAGTCCGAGCTGTTCGAGATCCCGATCCTCGGCCCGGCTCTCGAGGTGATGGGTGTCATTGCGATTCGCCGGGGCGAGAGCGACCGCGAGGCGCTCCGCCGGGCGCGTGAGGAGGTCCGCAGAGGCAATCTCGTCTGCGTCCACGTGGAAGGGACGCGCCAGCGCCTCGGCTATCCGGGCCCCGTCCACACCGGGGGGCTGATGATCGCGATGCAGGAAGGCGCTCCTGTCGTGCCGCTCGGGCTCGACACGTTCGGCTGGTCGCCGAGCAACCGTCGCCAGTGTGCGCTCGTCTTCGGCAAGGCGATCGACCTCAGCCATCTCCCGCGCAACCGCGGCGGCTACGCCGAAGCGGCCGAGCTCGTGCGCAAAGAGATGGTGAGGCTCTGGCGGCTCGCGGCAGAGGCCGCCGCCGCGGGTTTGCCGCCGGCCTTGCCCGACGGGACGCGGCGTGATCCGCCCGTGTCAGACTGACCGAATGGCCCGCCCGGCCACGCGCAACATCGGCCGCCTCTCCGAGATCGCGCAGGTCGCGGTCAAGCACGGCTTCGGCTACTTCTTCGAGCGACACCGCCTGACCGACCTCTTTCCCTGGATCGGGCGAGACGGCACCGACCAGCTCCCCTCGGAGCGAGGCCGCCATCTCCGGGAGATGCTGGACGAGCTGGGCCCGACGTTCGTCAAGTTCGGGCAGCTGCTCTCGACGCGCCCGGACATCGTCCCGCCGGACATCGTCGTCGAGTTGCAGAAGCTCCAGGACGACGTCCGTCCCGTTCCGTTCAGCGACGTCGAGCGAGTCATTCGAGAAGAGCTGGGGCTGACGATCGAGCAGGCGTTCGCGCACTTCGACGAGACCCCGACCGCGGCCGCTTCCATTGGCCAGGTCCACCACGCACTGCTTCCGAACGGCGACCGTGTCGCGGTCAAGGTGCAGCGGCCCAACGCGCCGCGGCAGATCGAATCCGACATCGCCCTGCTCTATCAGGCGGCACGGCTCGCCAAGGAGCGGGTTCGTGCGCTCGACTTCATCGACGCCGAGCAGATCGTCGACGAGTTCGCCCGGTCGATCCGGGGCGAGCTCGACTACCGGGCCGAGGCGCGGAACGCCGAGGTCTTCCGGCGCAACTTCGCCGGGAACTCGGAAGTCCGAATCCCTCGCGTCTACTGGAGCTACACGCGCCAGCGGGTGCTCGTGCTCGAGCTGCTCGTCGGGACGCAGCTCGCCGACCTCGATGTGACTCGCCTGAGCCAGGCACAGCGCCGGCATCTCGCCTACCGGATCGCCGAGACCTGGATGACGATGATCTTCCGGCACGGGTTCTTCCACGGCGATCCGCACCCGGCGAACGTGTTCGTCCTCGACGACAGTGGCGCGATCGGCCTCGTCGACTTCGGCCAGGTCGGCAAGCTCACCGACGAAGACATGTCGAAGCTGACGCGGCTCTTCATCGACGCCGCCAACGAGCGCGTCGAGGCGCTCCCGCGCCGGCTCGCCGAGCTCGGAGTCCGGTATCCGCGGGATCGCGAGGAAGAGTTCGCGGGGTTGTTGCGAGAGGTCTACTACCGCTACTACGGCGTCGGCCTCGCCGAGATCGATCCGCTGCAGGTGATCCGGGAGGCCTTCGACATCATCTACAAGCTCAACCTCCGCCTGCCGACGCGGTTCGTCCTCCTTGACAAGGCGATCGCGACGCTCGCCTCCGTCGGGATCGAGATGTACCCCGACTTCAACGTCTTCGAGGTCGCGAAGCCGTACGCGCGCAACCTGATGATCGAGCGCTTCTCACCGGAACGCATCCTCTCGCGGGCGCAGAAGGAGTCGACCGAGATTGCCCGCATCGCGGCGGCGATGCCCTACCAGCTCTACGACTTTCTCGAGCAGATCCGCGACGGGCAGATCGAAGTCGGCTTCGTGCACAAGGGGCTCGACGACTTCATGCACAAGGTCGACGTCGCCTTCAACCGGCTCGTGATCGCCCTGATCGTGGTCGGAGGTTTGATCGGCTCGAGCCTGATCGGGATCTTCGCCAAGCACGGGCCGTTCGTCTTCGGCGTCAACTTCCTCTCGTTCATCGGCTTTCTGCTCTCGGGCGCCCTCGGGATCTGGCTCCTTTTGGGCGTCATCCGTTCCGGCCGTTTGTAGATCGTTCGTCGCACTTCCGCGGCAAAGGACATCTTGGCGGCGCACGGACTCGTCGCTAGGTTCGGCGCCATGAACGCGGCCGTGGTGCTCGCCGAGTCGGAGGTGTCGACGAGGGAGTTCCTCGAGCGCCACCTCGCCGACGACGGCTTCGACGTGCTCGGCGCGGCGGCCGAACGCGAGGCGCTCGAGTTGGTCGAACGGTTGAAGCCGTCGCTCGTCCTCTCCTCACCAGAGCTCTGCCGGCGGCTCCGCGAGGGCGAGCCGGGGCGCTTCTGGGACCGGGAGGTCCCCGTCATCGTGCTCGGGACTGCGGCTGCCGACACCGTGGATCGGGTGCGTGCCTTCGACCGAGGCTGCGACGACTACGTGGCGCGCCCGTTTCACTACGACGAGCTGCTGGCGCGGATCCGTGCGGTCCTTCGACGGACGTCGCCGTCGTTGCGGGACCGCCTCGAGGCGGGGCCGATCGCCGTCGACCTCATCACACGCCGCGTCAGCGTTCACGGCCGGACGTTGACGCTGCCCGCGAAGGAGTACGACTTGCTTGCGAAGCTCGCGACGGAGCCGGAGCGGGTCTTCACCAAGGAGCAGCTGCTGCGCGAAGTTTGGGGCTACCTCTCGCTTGGCCGAACACGGACGCTGGACTCGCACGCGTCGCGCCTCCGTCGCAAGCTCAGGCAGGCCGGAGCCGGCCCCTGCGTCGTCAACATCTGGGGCGTCGGCTACCGGCTGCTCGGCGAGTAAGGCTGCGGCAGCGGCCGCGGCGGCCTCGCACGCTACGGCTTGAAGATGTTCAGCAGCGACCGGAGTGTCGTAATCGAACTCAAGGTTCGACGTCTGGACTTGGCCCAGCCCTTGGTCATTACGCCCCTACACTGCGCCTCCGTCGCAAGCTCAGGCAGGCCGGAGCCGACCCTGCGTCGTCAACATCTGGGGCGTTCGCAACTTCCGCTTGAACCGTCCGGTTACGCTGTTTCAGTGCCTGGTCAGTGCCCAAACCTCTCAGAACCCGTGCTCTCTCAATCGACAGGGCGCAACGCGCCTGTTTTGGCACCCCGCACCTAAAATCAGTGCGGCGAGGGGCCGGATGACGTTCCCCTTGAGAACGTGAGCTAGTGACCCCGGCCCTCGCCGCAATCGGGAGTTCGCCGCTCAAAGGTCCGATGACCGCTCACCTGTCGAATAAACCGCAAATCGCTCGTCTTAACGACTTGTTCGCAGGCGCGCATTCAGCCATTCGACTGTGTCCTTTCCTTCGCGTTCGCGTCGAACGTGTCGAGCAGGCCGCGCAGATAATCCTCGCTATCAGGAACTAGATGGCCGTAGGTCGCGCCGATCATCTCGATGCTCGTTCCCATGACCCGCGAGAGGTAGAAGAGCCGGGAGCACGGCGGGGATCGCGCGGCAGTGAGGGTGGAGTTCGTCGGCGATCGCCTCCACCTCGTTCCAATCTGCGAAAGGCTGGATCTCGCGGTTCTCGTCGAGGACGGCGCGGCGGCCGTTCAGTCGCCCGACGGGCGCCGAATCCCGCTTGAGAAGCCAGATCCCGCCACCTCGCCGGACCAGGGGCCAACGCCCCTCCAACATCTGGGGCGTCGGCTACCGGCTGATTAGCGAACGAGCGCTAAGGCTTGAAGATGTTCAGGAGCGACTGGAAGACGTTGACCGTCGCTGTGTTCGGTTGTCGCGCGATCGTCTTTCCAGTGGCGCGGCCCAGGTCGCCGCACGCGGTGCCCGTGTTCGTGATCGGCGAGTACTCCGTCAACGGCGTCGAGCCGAACTGATCCGGCCGGGAGCCCTGGAGCGCGTCCGCG
>DASQWX010000139.1:0-19394 GCA_035640035.1 Gaiellaceae bacterium | reverse complement strand
CGCCGGTGTCGCGCCCGTGGCATAGAGTCGCGGCGTGTCAGAGCACATCGTCCACTGGGACGAGCTCGAGAGTGATCACGGAGAGGCCGGCTCGATCAGCAGCCACTGGACCGACCTCTCGAGCCCAGCCGGAGCGGTCCGCATTCGGGCAAACCGAATTCGTGTCGACCCCGGCAAGCGGTCGACGCCGCTTCACTCGGAGAGCGACGAGGAGATCTTCTTCATCCTCGGCGGCTCGGGTCTCGCGTGGCAGCGGGAGGACGAGACCGAGACGGACGAGACATTCGAGGTCCGAGCAGGCGACTGCCTCGTCCACCTCGTGGGCAAGGAGGCGCACACGCTTGTCGCCGGCGACGACGGCCTCGACGCCATCGCATTCGGCGTGGGGCCCGAGTGGGTATTCGCCCATTTCCCGCGGCTCGACGCGATCCGAGTCGCCCACGCGATCGTCGACGTCGACGGCCGGCACCAGTGGGCGCTCGAAGGCGCGCTTCCGGACCCCGACCTACCTGCGCCGAGCACCCGGCCGGGACGGATCGTCAACGTCGACGAGGTCGAGCCGGAGCACTGGGGCCGGGGCGACGTCAGCGTCGAGGGCCGTGACCTCGGCGTCGCCGCCGGCTCGGTCCGCACGGGAATCAACTACAACTGGATCGCGCCCGGGATGCTGAGTGCGCCCCCGCATTGCCATTCCGTCGAAGAGGAGCTGTTCGTGATCCTCGATGGCGACGGAGTCTGCGTGCTGGGCGGGGAGGAGCACCGTGTCCGACCCGGACACGTGGTGGCGAGGCCCGCATCGAGCCGAGTCGCACACTCCTTCCGCGCCGGTGACGGTGGGCTCACGATGCTCGCTTATGGCACCCGCGACCCAAACGACATCGTCTACTACCCGCGCTCGGACAAGCTCTACTTCCGCGGCGTCGGGGTAATGACGCGAGTCGAGCGGCTGGATTACTGGGACGGAGAGCCGCCCGAATAGCGAAAAACCGCTGGACCGAGGCGTCGCTTGCGATGCCGCCGAAAAGGCCGCGCCGACATGCGCGGCGCGGCCGCTAAAACCCCGCTGACGGAATCGGCACCGTCTGAAGGTGCGAGAACGCCTGCACCGAGGCGTCGCTTGCGATGCCGCCGAAAAGGCCGCGCCGACATGCGCGGCGCGGCCGCTAAACCCCGCTGACGGAATCGGCATCCTCTGAAGGTGCAAAAACGCCTGCATTTTGTGCAATAAAGGGTTCGGCTACTATCACACGAAAGAAAGGGTCTGATGGGGCTGGCACGCCTGCTTCCGCGACCGGGAAACCGGGACGACATTTCGAAAGGAGTCACGGTGGGGAGGGTCATCGCCTTCGCCAACCAAAAAGGCGGCGTCGCGAAGACGACGACGACGCTGAATCTCGGCGTTGCGTTTGCCGAGGCGGGCATGAGCGTGCTCCTCGTCGACCTCGATCCGCAGGGCAACCTGACCATGAGCCAGGGCATGAACCCGGACTCGATCGAGCGGTCGATGTTCGACGTGCTCGTCCACCGCGTTCCGATCACGGAAGTGATCCATAAAACTGAGGTCGATCTGGCCGTTTCGTCGATCGATCTCGCCGGTGCCGAGCTGGCGCTCTCGAGCATGATCGGGCGCGAGCGGGCGCTGGAGAAGGCGCTCGAGCCGGTGAAGGACAACTACAACTACGTCCTGATCGACACGCCGCCGTCCCTGGGCCTGCTGACGATCAACGCCCTTGTCGCGTCCGACGGCGTCATCGTCCCCGTCCAGTGCGAGTACCTGTCGCTGCGCGGGCTCGTCCAGCTCGAGAACACGCTTTCGATGATCCGCGAGAACCTGAACCCGGAGGTGGGGATCCAGGGGATTCTGCCCACGATGTACGACAACCGGACGCTGCACTCGCGCGAGGCGGTCGAGATCCTGCAGGAGAACTTCGGCGACCTCGTCTTCGGGACGCGGATCCGGAAGACGATTCGCTATGCCGAGGCGCCCGTGAAGGGCAGCTCGGTGCTCAAGTACGACCCAACCGGTACCGCCGCAGAGGCGTACCGCGAACTCGCGAAGGAGGTTCTCAATGGCTCGGCGCCGCGCGAGCATGCGTGAGGGTCCACTCGCAGAGCTGTTCCGCGCCACCGAGGCGGCGCAGCGTCAAGCGGAGAAGCGTGAGCCCGAGACTGCGCCTCCGCCCGAGGCCGTCGAGCCGCAGGAAGAGACGGTCGAGCACGTCCCCGAGTTTGCTCGCCCGAGTGAGGAGCCGGTGATCGCGGCCGTGCCCGAGCAGGAACCGGTGCCCGAGCCCGAGCCTGAGCCTGTGCGCCTAGAGCCCGTCCCCGAGCCGCCTCCGATGCTGCAGACCTTGCCGGAGCAGGCGCCGCGGCTGCATCGCGTCCCACGCGGCGACACCGCTGCCTACCTGGCCGTGATCAAGGTCGTCGGCGTCGGCGGAGCCGGGCTGAACGCTCTCGACCGGATGATCGACGCCGGCCTCGCGCAGGTCGAGTTCGTCGCCGTCAACACCGACATCCAGCAGCTGCGGATGAGCGACGCGCCCCTGAAGATCCACATCGGGCGCGATCTCACGGAGGGCCTCGGCTCCGGGGCCGATCCCGATCTCGGCCGAAGCGCGGCCGAAGAGGCCTACGACCAGATCAAGAACGCGCTCCGCGGCTCCGACATGGTCTTCGTCACCGCCGGTGAGGGCGGTGGCACCGGCTCCGGTGCGGCACCGGTGGTGGCTCGGATCGCGCGCGAGCTCGGCGCGCTGACCGTCGGGATCGTGACGACGCCGTTCCGATTCGAGGGGACGCGCCGGCGCGGCACGGCCGAGCAGGGCGTCGACGAGCTTCGCAGGAACTGCGACACCGTGATCGTGATTCCGAATGAGCGACTGCTCGAGGTGCTGGACAAGTCCACGTCGATGCTGGATGCCTTCCGCATCGCCGACGACGTCCTCCGCCAGGGCGTCCAGGGCATCTGCGACCTGATCACCCTTCCGGGCCTGATCAACCTCGACTTCGCCGATGTCCGGACGATCATGAAGGACGCCGGCACGGCCCTGATGGGAATTGGCTTCTCGACCAGCGAGAACCGGGCCCGGGAAGCCGCCGAGCGAGCCCTTCGCTCGCCGTTGATCGACCAGCAGGTGCTCGGCGCGCGGGGAATCCTGCTTTCGATCGCCGGCGGAGACGACCTCTCGCTCTACGAGGTCAACGAAGCGGCCGAGGTAATCCGGTCGGCGTCCACCGACGACACCAACATCATCTTCGGCGCGACCGTCGACGATCGGCTGACGGGTCAGATCTGGGTGACCGTGATCGCGACGGGGTTCGGGATGCAGGCAGCGCGGCAGCGCGTCTTCGGCGAACGGCCGCTGACCGAGGACGCGCTGGAGCCTCCCAGCTTCCTTCAGACTTAGCGCAGGCCTGCTCCTTCTCTCCTACTTCGAGCCGAAGGACGTTCCGAACCTGCTCGCCCAGGTCCGGCGCGCGCGCCTGCGCGACGGCGTTCACGTCTACTTCGGCAGCTACGGCCCGAACGTCTCCGTCGCGCGGCAGGTCGCCGAGCTCTCGAACGGCCGCTACGCGCCGATGTTCGCGCTCAACGAGGAGTACTACCGGAAGCAGCGCCACCTGCCGCCCGAGCTGGACCCGCTGGTTCCGAAGCGCCTCTCGGGGCAGGTGCCGCCTCTGAGCCGGCTGGGCTCGACCTCGGCGCGGGTCTCCTGGGGCGTCGAGCTCGGCGCCCGGTACCGCGACGCGATCCGCGCTGCCGGCGATGCCGGAGCGCAGGTCGACTCCTGGCAGTTCGACGAGCTCGTTCCGAGCACGGCGTCCTCGGCGGCACGCCCGCTCCGCGAGTTTACGCGCGGTGTCCTGCGGGGCCTTCTCCTCGGCCGGCCGGTCCTCGGCGACGGATCGCTGCGGGGCTTCGTCTGGGTCGCACACTCGGCGCTTCCGATTGCCCGCCTGCCGATCACCCCCGAGCTGACGACCTTCTGGCGAACGCTCAGCAGTGCGGCGCTCGCGTTTGTCGGCGAGGAGTACGCGCCGTTCGACGGCGACCCGCGCGCGGTCGCCCGCGCGTACGCCTCAGGGCAACGCTCGCTCGCGGCTGGCGGCCCGGTGCGCCGGTCGCTCGCGCGACGCTACGTCCCGGGCATGACGCCGGGCTATCACCTCGCCCCGAGTCTCGGAGGCAACATTCACCGCTGGCCGCGCCCGCGGGTGAACGCGTGGCGGGCCACCTACGTCCAGGAGCGTTCACGCAGCGGCGTTGCCGGCTTCGCGGAGTTCGACTTCCGGTTCGAGAACAGCGCGCCGACGGTGATGCACGACGTGCTGAGCGCCCTCGCGGCGGAGGTCTAGCCCGCTAACGCGTACAGGTCTGGGGAGGCTTGCCCTGCAGCGCCGCGAGCGCCCGCCGGGTGTTGACCCGGAACGTGAGGGCTATGCGTCCCGGCCCGGCAGCCTGGAGTCGGATCATCGAGTCCTTGCCGGGGTCGAGGCAGCCGCTCGAGGCACTCCAGTACGGCGAATACCGGACCGCCAGCCGGTACGTTCCCCGGGCGGCGACGTGCACGCTCACCTGTGTCTGGGTCAGCTTGACGATCCGGGCGGGCGCCGGTCCGGTGATCAGCTCCCGCGGTGACGGGACCTCGTAGATGCTCAGGTGCCTCGTCTTCATGACGCGCGTAAGACCGGATCGACCACTTCGGAGAAGGCTCGCCTCGGCGCGGGCGCTGTAGTCCGGCGGGGCGTCGGTGAGCACGACGTAGCGGACTCCGAGCGACCGCAGCCACTGGAGATACGCGCCGTTCGGCAACTCGTCGTCTCGATAGAGGAGGCGATTCTGCGGAAAGTCGTTCTGGCGGAACCAGCCCCGCGCGAGGGGGATGCCGGCGCGCGGGAGGTAGACCGCGTCCCAGTGACCGGCCGTGTCGACCGCTTCGACCCGATAGGACAATCCGAGGTGACGGTGCAGGAAGTTGATCGCAGGCTGCCAGTAGGCCGGTGACGACGCGGGATCGGCCGAGGTCTTGACGAAGCTGAATGCAAGCGGGGTGATGTTCCAGGAGACGGCGAGCCCGAGAGCGACGAGGGCAACAGGAAGTGGGCGCCACCGGCGGAGCGACAGAGAGAGCACCGCGACCGGAACCGCGACGTAACGGAGTCGGTCGACGTTCTCGCCGAGCGACGAGGGGATGGCGAAAGCCGCCAGGCAGGCGCCCAGATAGATGATGAACAGCCAGCGGAGGACGCGCGCTCGCTCCACGCGCCAGGTCAGCGAGGCGCCGAGGAGGCAGAAAGTGCACGCGGCCATGAGCTCCTGCCACGAAAACGGGTAGCGGCCTCCGTCGGGAAAGAGGCGCCAGAGAATCGCCTCGATCGCGCCCATGGCCGCAACGATCGCGGCAGGCACGAGCAGCCTGCGGCCTTCTCGCCAGCGCGCGACCCCGATTCCGGCGAGCACGAGCGCGAGCAGGAGGAAGGCGAGTGGGCTGGCGGCCGCCGTCAGCGCCGCGAGCCCGCCGAACGTCCACCGGGAGCCGGACTGGAGCGCCCAGATCGCAAGCAGCGCAAGGGCGGCCCCGAGCGCGAACGGGAACGCCGCCGAAAGGACGATTCCGGACCACACGACTGCGAACGTCCAGCTCGACCAGCGCGCTACCGGTCCCCATTCACGGCTGAGGATCATCGCGAACGCGAGCGCGGCCGTCGCCACGGTCGCAACCGCCAAGAGCTTGATACCGAGCAGGGCCGCGAGCGGGTAGTAGATGAGGCTGTAGGTGACGAAGCTGTAGCGGCCCGCGTACCAGAAGTTGTTCCAGAGTGCGAACCCGTCCTGGAGGAACACCGTCCGCTGGTACGCGTGAGCCGCAAGGTCTGCTCCCGGCGGGCCGAGCCAGACGAGGAGCGAGGCGAGAAGGGCGGCGGCAGCAGCACAGAGCACCGCTTCACGCGCGACCAGGGCGACGCGGGCGTCCACGGGTCTCCACGATAACGGTCGCGTGCGGATGTCCCGCAGTGGGTTCCCGTTTCGGCGGCCGTTACGCTTTTGGAATGAGGGGCGCGGTGGCGGCCGGGCATACGCTCACCGCCGAGGCGGGCGCTGAGGTGCTCCGCGAGGGCGGCAACGCGGTCGACGCGTGCATCGCCGCCGCGGCGATGTCATGGGTCGTCGAGAGCCCGTTGACGGGCCCGGGCGCCGCGGGCTTTCTGCTCGTCCGTGCATCGTCGACCGGGGTCGTCCGGCTGCACGACTTCTTCGCGGCGATCCCCGGCGACGGGCTGGACCGTCCGGTCGGCGAGATGGAGGAGGTCGACGTCGAGTTCGACCGCGACGCGTCTCAGATCTTCCGGATCGGCGCTGCATCGTGCGCGGTGCCAGGCGCCATCGCCGGGCTCGAGACCGCGCACCGGGCCTACGCAAGGCTCCCCTGGCGCCGGTTGCTCGAGCCCGCGATCGCCGCTGCCCGCGGGGGCTTCGAGCTCAACCGGACGCAGGCTTACCTCCATGCGATCCTCGACCTCATCCTTCGTCATACGGAGACCGGTCGCGAGATCTACGGGCCGGCGGGAAGCCGACTCGTGCACCGAGATCGGCTCGTGATGTCAGACCTCGCCGATTCGCTCGAGCAGCTTGCGGACGAGGGAGCCGCTGCGTTCTACGGCGGCGAGCTCGGCCGCCGGGTCTCCGAGTACGTGCTCGCGGAAGGCGGCAGCTTGACCGAGCGCGATCTCGCTCGCTACCGCGTGATCTCGCGACGGCCGATCCGGGTCCCGTTCGACGACCACGAGTTCGTCTCGAATCCGCCACCCTCGTCCGGCGGAGTCCTGATCGGTTATGGGCTGCTGCTGCTCTCGCGCCTCGGCACCGGCGGGCAGGCGGGCAGCGCAGAAGCGATCGCGCGGCTCGCCGAGGTGATGCGCGAGCAAACTCGCGCCCGCGGGGGCAGCTTCGCGAGCGACCTCTACCGCGGCGGTCTGCCCAATCGCCTCTTCGCCGAAGTCGACGGCGGCGTCATGCGAATCCACGCGCGGGAAGCGGGCCGGCCCGAAACCGTCGGCGCTCCCGGGACGACGCACATCTCCGTCGTTGACGCCGCCGGCAACGCAGCCTCGATGACGGCGTCGAGTGGCTCCGGCTCCGGAGTGATCGTCCCCGGCACGGGCATCCACCTGAACAACATGCTCGGCGAGTACGACCTCAATCCGGTCGTTCGTCGCAACCGGCGGGCGGCGGTAGGTCGTCGGCTCACGAGCATGATGGCGCCGTCGCTCGTGCTCGATGGCGGCCGGCCCCGGCTCGTTGTCGGCAGCGCCGGCTCCGTCCGCCTACGGGGAGCGATTTTGCAGATCGTGGTCAACGTCGCGAAACACGGGATGGACGTCGGCTCGGCGATCGCCCGTCCCCGCGTCCACCTCGAGGAGCCGTACATCCACTGCGAGGGGGGCTGCGACGCCGCGGAGCTCGACCGGCTCGAAGCGTGGGGCTATGAGCTCGTCCGCTGGCGGCGACGGAATCTCTACTTCGGGGGCGCAGCAGCGGTCGAGCTGCGCGACGACGGTTCGCTCGACGCCGCGGGTGACCCACGCCGCGACGGGCACGGGGTAGTCGTTTAGTCGCGGAAAATGCTGCGCATTTTCCGCGAGGCTACTTTGTTCGATCGCTTCGGTTCGGAGAGATGGACGATTACGTGATACGGCGAGCTACTCCAGGTGACGCAGCCGCTCTGGTCAAGCTCGGCCGGGCGGTCAGCTCCGAGCCCGAAGGCTGGCTGATCACGGACCACGACTGGCGAAACGTCGGCGAGGAGCGGCGCTATCTACGGGCCACACGGCGTTCACCGCACGCGGCGGTCTTCGTCGCGGAGAACGAGAACGGCATCGTCGGCCGCCTTTCCCTGGCGCGCGACTCGCATCCGGCCAGCCCGCACGTCGCCGACCTCGGGCTCATGGTCGCTGTCGGACAGAGGCGACGAGGGATCGGCAGGGCCTTGCTCGAGCGGGCGGTCGAGTGGGCGCGCGAGGTCGGGGTCGAGAAGCTCGAGCTGCATGTCTTTCCGCACAACGAGCCGGCAATCCGGCTGTATGAGCGGTTCGGCTTCGAGCGCGAAGGCCTGCGCCGGGATCACTACCGGCGTGGCGGCGAGCTCGTCGACGCCATCCTGATGGCGTACCGGGTCTCGTAGCCGGGTGGGCTCCGGCTCGCTCCTAGACTGAGGCGAATGGAATCGCTCGTCCACGACTACGGGCTCGTCGTCCTCTTCCTCCTCATCGGAATGGAGTCGGCGGGGATTCCGCTTCCGGGCGAGACGGCTCTCGTCGCGGCAGGCGTCCTCGCGGCCCGAGGAGACATGGACATCGTCACCGTGATCGTGGTTGCGGCCGCGGCCGCGATCGTCGGCGACAACGTCGGCTACTGGGCGGGTCGGCTCGGCGGGCGGAGGCTCCTCCATCGGTGGGAATGGCTGGAACGACACGCCTCGCGCGTGCTGCCCTGGTCGGAACGCTTTTTCAAGCGCCACGGCGCGAAGACGATCTTCCTCGGCCGTTTCGTCGCGGTCCTGCGGGTCACTGCCGCTTGGCTCGCGGGCGTCAGCCAGATGCATTGGTGGCGCTTCTTCCTCTACAACGCCCTTGGCGGCATTTGCTGGGCAGTGCTCGTCGGCCTCGTCGCGTACTACGTCGGCCAGGCGGCGGCGGAGGCAATCGGGCGCTACGGCTTGATCGGGGGCGTCGCGGTCGTTGTCCTCCTTGTCGTCGGGGCACTGGTCTACCGGTTCGTGCGGCGGCGGATGCTCGGCGCCGAATCCGAAGCCTGAAGTCGCAGGAAGCAGCAGGGTTTCGGCGGCGCGGCTTGAACTCATTGGGCCGTGGCGATGCTGGCCGGGCTCTGCGAGGCGATCGACGCGCGTCCCTACATGCGGGGCCACGGCGCGCGCGTCGGCGAGCTCGCGGAGGCGATTGCGCTCCGACTCGGTTGGGGGGCTGACCGGCTCCGCCATCTGCGAATAGGCGCGCTCCTGCACGACGTCGGCAAGCTCTCCGTCGCAGACACGATCTGGGACAAGACGGAACGGTTGACCGACGACGAGGTCGCCGCGATCCGACGACACCCGAGCGCCGGAGTTCGGATCCTCGCGTGGCAACCTGATTTCCGGTTCGTGATTCCGCAGGTTCTGTTCCACCACGAACGCTGGGACGGCTATGGCTACCCGTCCAGGCGGAGCGGGAGAACGATCCCGCTCGAGGCGCGGGTGCTGGCGGTCGCGGACGCGTTCGACGCGATGACTTCGCCGCGGCCGTACCGCCCGGCGCTGCCGGCGGGCGAAGCTCTCGCCGAAATCGACCGCTGCGCCGGCTCGCAGTTCGACCCGGACGTCGCCGGTGCCTTCGTCGAGCTCCGTTCGGATCCTGACCGCTTGCTCGCCGCGGGCGGGTAGCGTCTTTGCCGTGGTCGAGGCAGTCCGCGGCGACATCACTCAGCAGGAGGTCGACGCGATCGTCAACGCGGCGAACTCGAGCCTGCTCGGCGGCGGTGGCGTCGACGGCGCGATTCATCGGGCAGGCGGACCGGAGATCCTCGCGGAGTGCCGGCGGCTCGGGGGCTGTGACACCGGCGACGCCAAAGCGACGAGCGGGGGGCGGCTCGCCGCCCGGTATGTGATCCATACGGTTGGACCCGTCTGGCAAGGCGGCCAAGCCGGCGAGGCCGAGTTGCTCGCGTCGTGCCATCGACGGGCCCTCGAGGAGGCGGCGAGCCTCGGCTGCCGGAGCGTGGCCTTCCCGGCGATCTCGACGGGTGTTTATGGGTATCCGGTCGAGGCAGCGGCACCGATTGCGGTGGCCGCGGTTCGTGAGGCACTTCGCCCGCCGGTCGAGCTCGTGCGCTTCGTCCTCTTCAGCGACGACCACCTGGGCGCGTTCGAGCGCGCGCTCGCGGGCGCGGACTAGAGCGCGCTCCAGATCTCGAGCTTCTGGCGGGTGCGGCGGATCACCTCGTCCGTGAACTCGCCGGTTCCCGCATAGCCGCCGAGGTCCGCGGTCCGGACACCGTCGGCGATCGCTTCCAGGCTCGCTTCCCGGATCGCGCGGCCTGCCTGCTGAGTCTGGTCGTCGCCGTAGCCCAGCAGGGCGGCGCCTGCGAGGATCATCGCCATCGGGTTGGCGACGTTCTTCCGATAAAGGGCGGGCGCCGTGCCGTGGGCGGCCTCGGCCATGACCGTTCGCGGCTGGAGGCCGTCGTCGAGGGCGATCAGCATCGACTCCGAGCCGGCAATCGACCCGAACAGCGGCAGCACGAGGTCGGAGAGGATGTCGCCGTCCCGGTTCAACGAGGGGATCACCAGCGGATCACCGCTCGTGGAGAGAAGCAGCGCAAACGTCGCGTCGATCAACTGGGGCTCGTAGCCGACCTCCGGATGCCTGGCCGCGGCCGCGTCCATCTCCTCCTTGAGCATCCCTTCGTAAATCGGGCTGACGGTGTACTTGGGCCCGCCGAAGACCTTCGCCCCGGTGCGTTCCGCGAGTTGGAAGGCGAACTCGGCAACCGCGCGGCAAACGCCGCGCTCGATCCGCTCGGTGCGGAAGGCCGCCTCCTCGTCGCCGTCTCCCTCGCGCCATTCCCTGGCGCCGTAGGCGTCGCCGACGGCCATCCTGACGACCGAGATCGGTGCGTGGACGCCTCCGAGCGGCGCGATGCCCGGGATGCGACGGCCGGTGCGGACGATGACCGTGCCGCCGATGTCCTCGCGGAGAATCCGGTTCGGCGAGCCGACGTCGTCGGCTCCTTCCGGCGTGATCGTCGCCGCTTTCAGCCCGAGCCCGGTCTCCACGAGCGCCGCCGCCGCCTCGTGGACGACCGCATTCCTCGTGGCCCGGCGCGACTCGAGCGAGAGGTCGAAGCGCGAGAACTCGAGCTCGATGCCAATCACGTCCGGCGCGAGCACGCGGAGAGCCTCGTCGAGCAGCTCCTCTCCCGTCTGATCCCCCTCGAGCACGACGATTCGCTTCGTGTCCATGGCGCGCCCGAGATTACAAGGCGTCCGCGAGGGCATCAGGCGACTCATGGCCAGGAAAGGAGGCTGGAAGCGGGTCGGGTCTCGCCGCCATTTCCGCTATCTGGATCGGGGCGGAAGGCGAATCACCGACCCGGCCAAACTCGAGCGAATTGAGGCGCTCGCGATTCCGCCGGCCTGGAGAGACGTCTGGATCTCACCGCGGCCGACGGCGAAGCTGCAGGCCACCGGGATCGACGCAGCGGGTCGACGCCAGTACCTCTACCACGCCCACTTCAGGGCGGCGCAAGAAGAGGCGAAGTTCGACAAGCTCATCCGGTTCGCCGATGCGCTGCCCGACTTTCGCGCGGCGATGGCGCGCCACATGGAGCTCGAGCCGCTCGCTCCGGAATGGACCTGCGCCGTGGCGGTGCGACTGATCAATCTCGGTTGGTTTCGCGTCGGCGACGAGCGTTACACGAGGGCGCACAGGACCTTCGGAATCACGACCCTCCGGAAGAGCCACGTCAACGTTCGCGGCAGCAGGATCGCCTTCCGCTTTCGGGGCAAGCATCGGGCCTGGGTCCGCACCGCAGTCGTCGATTCGGAGCTCGCGGACGCGATGCGCGAGCTGCTGAGAACCCGCGGCGGCCGAAGGCTTTTCCGCTACCGCGTCGGCGACGAGATCTCCCATTTGACCGCGCGCCGGCTGAACGCGTACATCGGCGAATTCATGGGCGAAGAATTCACCGCCAAGGACTTTCGAACGTGGGGCGGGACCTTGATCGCTTCCATTGCGCTCGCCGAGCACGGGCCGGCCGAGACGGAGACGGAGGCAAAGAGGGCGATCGCCGCCGTCATGCGGACAGTCGGCGAGCAACTCGGCAATACGCCTGCGGTTGCCCGTTCTTCGTACGTCAGCCCGGCGGTCGTCGACCAGTATCTCGACGGCCGAACTATCGACGATTTCCGCCCACGCCATTTGCGTATCGTGCGTGCGCGCGAGACCGGCCTGAATCTCGAAGAACAGGCCGTCCTCAGCCTGCTTCGGTCGTGGCGAATACGCCGCGCTCGGAAAGCTGCTTAGAATCGCCTTGCGGCTAGGCGAAGTCGCTAGCTTCTGTGGTGAAAAAGGAGGGCGAATCGTGGCTCGTAAGACTGTGCTCGTCTGTGACAACTGCGGCCGGGAAATCGACGAGGGTAAAGGCGCGTCGATGCGCATCAACTATTCGGATGCGCGCCGCGGCTCCAAGCAGGCGGATCTGTGTGACAACTGCGCCGGCCAGATGCCGGGGCACGCGGCGGCCAGGCGCGGGCGCCGGCCCAAGTCCGTCGCCGCGTAGGCGCAGAAAAACGCCGTAAAAAGACCGTCAGGCGCCGGGACTAGGATGGGCCGGTGCCGCTCACGCTGCTTGCCGGCCCCGCGAACGCGGGCAAAGTCGCCCTCCTGCTGGAGCGCTACCTCGCCGCGCTTGCGGACGAGCCGTTCCTGATCGTGCCGAACCGGTCGGACGTCGACCGGGTGGAGCGCGAGCTGTTGAGCACCTTCGGCGCCCTGATGGCAGGCGAGATCGGGACTTTCGACGACCTGTTCGAGCGCCTGGCCAGGGAAGGTGGCGAGCACCTCCCGATCGCCACCGACGCCCAGCGGACCCTGATCATCCGCACTGTCATCGCCGGGCCGGAGGCGCGGTTGAACGGCTGGGCACGATCGGCGCGGTTCAGCGGGTTCGCCGACGCCCTCGCCGCGACGCTCGGTGAGCTCGAATCCGGGCTCGTGGATCCGGGCGACCTCGACGGCGATCTCGCCGGCCTCTACGCCGAATACCGTGCCGAGCTCCACCGGCTCGGCCTCTGGGACCGGGACCTCCAGCGCCGCGCCGCCGCCGAGCGGGTCGGCAGCGAGCTCGCAGCGTGGGAGGGGCGGCCGGTCTTCGCGTACGGGTTCGAAGACCTGACGGGCGCGCAGTGGGCGCTGCTCGAGGCCCTCTCGGGAAGGGGCGACGTCACCGTTTCGCTCCCGTACGAGCCCGGACGGCCGGCCTTTGCTTCTCTCGAACGGACGGCGAGAGACCTGTCAGAGCTCGCGCGTCCGGCGATCGAGGAGCTTCCGGCCCGCCCGGACGTCCGGCCGCCTGCGCTCGCTCATCTCGAGCGGGCGCTCTTTTCGACAACAGGTCCGGCGGGGCCGCCGATCGACGGATCGCTCCGCTTCCTCGAGGGGGCCGGGCGCCGCGGGACGCTGGAGCTCGTCGCCGAGGAGCTGCTCGACCTGATTCGCGGCGGCACGCGGGTCGAGGACATCGCCCTCGTCTGCCCGCGAGTCGAGCGTTACCGGGCTTCGCTGGAGACCGCCCTCGGCTCACTCGGCGTCCCCTACGCGATCGAGGGCCGGATCCGCTTCGACCAGACCGAATTCGGCCGGGCGCTCCTCTCGCTGCTCCGTTTCGCCTGGCTGGACGGCGGTCGCCGAGAGCTCTACGGCTTCCTCCGCTCACCGTATTCGGGGCTTGCGCGCGCGAGTGTGGACTGGATCGAAGGGCGTCTCCGCGGCCGGGCCGTCGAGGCCGGCGCACGAACCGAGGAAGAGACGATACGGCTGCGAGACGGCCACCCCCTGCCGCCGCTGGAGCTCCTTCGCAAGGCACAAAGCCCGCTCGTCGGCCTCGATGACCTGGGCCGCTTCATGCTCCGTTCGGCCTACGGGCTCGAGTCCCCGCCCGTCGGCGAGGAGTCGCGCCGAGACCTTCGTGCGTTCGAAGCCCTGACGCGGCTCGTCGACGAGCTCGAGGGCTGGCTTGCCCTCGGCGGATCGCTCGCCCCCGACGAGATCGTTGCCGTTCTGGAGCGATCGTCCGTCCGCTCGAGCGGACCGGGGGAGCCCGGGCGGGTCGACGTCGTCGATCTCCTGCGGGCGCGAACCCGTCGCTACGAGGTCGTCTTCGTCCTCGGCCTCGAGGAGGGCACGTTGCCCCGGCGCGGCGAGACGTCGCCGTTCCTCGACGACGAGGCCGCGCGCGAGCTCGACGCGCGGCTCCGCCGCTCGCGACTCGCGAAGCCGGACCCCGTGGAGCGCGATCGCTACCTCTTCTACACCGCGTGCACACGAGCGACCCAGCGGCTGTACCTCGTCCGTGAGGCGGCGAGCGACGACGGTGCGCCGCGTGAGCCGAGCCCGTTCGTGGAGGAGGTGCGCGGGCTGTTTGCGGACGACGAGGTGCGGCGAGCCACGACGCGCCGACCGCTGTCGGCGCTGACCTGGCCGATCGAGCAGGCGCCGACTGATCGCGAGCGCCTACGCGCGCTCGCGTCCCTCGCCCCCGTCGACGACGGAGCCGCGCGCTCTCTCGCGCTGGCGAACGGCTGGGAGCGTCGGCTTGACCGCGCGCAAAGAGCCTTCGAGCGTCCGACCCGGCTGACCCACACACAGGTTCTCGCGGAGCTCTCGGCGAGGACGAGCTTCGGCGTCACCGAGCTGGAGACGTTCGCAGACTGCTCGTCGATCTGGTTCGTCGACCGCGTGATCGGCCCGCGGACGATCGACCAGGAGGTCGACGCCCGCCTGCGCGGCCAGGTCGCGCACAGCGCGCTGCACAAGCTTTTCGCGGGCGTCCCGAAGCGCCTCGGTGTCGAGAAGCTCGGGCCAGAGCAACTCGATGACGCACTCGAGCTCCTCCGCGAGTGCCTCGGTGAGGCGATGGAGGGTGTTCGGATGGAGCTCACTGATCTGCAGCGGCGCGAGCTCGAACAGGGCCTGCTACGCGACCTCGAGCAGTTCCTCCGCGACGAGGCCGCCTCGGAGCTTCAGCTCGTCCCCCGGCGTTTCGAGGTCTCCTTCGGCTCCGACCGGTCGCCGCAAGAGCTTCAACGCGGTCTCGATCTCGGCACTTTCAGGCTCTCGGGGAAGATCGACCGGATCGACCTCGACCCCTTCAGCGCCCGCGGAATCGTCCAGGACTACAAGTCGGGGAAAACTGCGCACTCGGCCGCGCAGATCGAATCGGAGCTGAAGCTCCAGATTCCGCTCTACATGCTCGTCCTGCGCGACCTCATCGGCGTCGAGCCGCTCGGCGGGATCTACCGGGCGCTCTCGGGGAAACGCGACGCGCGCGGCTTGTTGCGCGCCGAGGCCAAGGAGGACGGCGTTCCCGGCTTCTCGCGCAACGACTACCTCGACGAAGAGACGTTCTGGGGCCAGGTCGAAAGGGCGCAGGAATTGGCCCGCGGATTCGTCGACCGCATCCGCGGCGGCGACGTGCGGCACGATCCGAAAGGCGGGGACTGCCCGCCGTGGTGCGAGCTCTGGCGGATGTGCCGCGTGAGGCGGGCATGAGGAAACCGAACGCCGAGCAGCGTGCGGCGATCGACGCCCGCGGGCACGTCTTCGTCTCCGCCGGCGCGGGGACGGGGAAGACGCTCGTCCTCGTCGAGCGGTTCGCGAACGCCGTCTGTGACGAGGGCCTCGACGTCGGCTCGATCCTCGTGATCACCTACACGGAGCGGGCGGCAGGCGAGCTGCGGGCGCGGATCCGGCGCGAGCTCGTCGACCGCGGCCGCAACGACCTCGCCCGCGAGCTCGACGGCGCCTGGATCTCGACCATCCACGGCTTCTGTCATCGGCTGCTCAAGACGTATCCGTTCGCCGCGGGGCTCGATCCGCGCTTTCGAGTCCTCGACGACAGCCAGGCGCGCGTGCTTCGCGGGGAGGCGTTCGAGGAGGCGCTCGCGGAGTTCTGCGCCGGCGACGATCCACGGCGCCTTCGTCTGCTCGCGACCTACGGCGCGAACGGCCTCCGGCGGATGCTGACCGGCGTCTACGAGACGCTCCGCGCCGCCGGCCGACCTCTGGACCTTCGCCTCGGCGAGGGACCGGCGCTCCGGCAGCGGATCGAGGCCCTTCGCGAGGCGGCTCGCTGTCTGATCGACGAAGACGGGTACGACGAGCAGCGAGCGCAGGCGGTCAGGATGCTCGAGGTGCTCGAGCACGACCGGCAGGCCGAGGACCTGCTCGACCTCTCTGAGTTCGCGACGCGCGGTGGGCCACGGGAACGGTTCGAAAGCTACGAGGCCGCCCGGAAGGCGGTCGAGCAGGCGGCTCTGGACGTGCTCGCGACGCGCGACCGCGACCTCCTGCAGCAGCTGCTCGAGGGCTTCGCGCGCGCGTACGCAGGCGCGAAGGAACGGGAGTCGGGGGTCGACTTCGAGGATCTCCAGCTTGCGGCACGCGATCTCCTCCGCGAGCACGAGGACATCAAGCAGCGCGAGGCGTGGCGCTTCCGCTCGGTGATGGTCGACGAGTTCCAGGACACGAACCGCCTCCAATGCGAGCTGATCGACTTGATCGCTTCCGACGAGCTCTTCTTCGTCGGGGACGAGTTCCAGTCGATCTACGGCTTCCGGCATGCGGACGTCAACGTCTTCCGAGAGCGTCGCGGCGAGGCCGGATCGGTGCTTCCGCTCACGCTCAACTACCGGTCACGGCCGGAGGTTCTGGCCGCGGTCAACTACCTCTTCGGCTCGGATTTCGGGCACGAGTTCCAGCCGCTCGCCGCTTCCGGCGAGTTTCCGGATCCCGTCTTCGGAACCCCGGTCGAGCTGCTCGTCACCGACAAGGCGAGCTACAGCGGCACCGGCACGCACTGGCGCCGCGGCGAGGCTCGGGCGGTCGCGCGGCGGATCAAGGAGCTGCTCGACACCGGAGCTGCGACGCCCGGCGAGATCGTCCTCCTCTTCGCGGCGGGGACCGATGCCGAGTGGTACGAGCAGGAGCTGCGAGAGCTGGGCCTGCCGACGTATCGCACGACCGGCCGTGGCTACTACGGCCAGCAGCAGGTCGCCGATCTGCTCGCCTACCTACGCCTATTGCACAACCGCTACGACGACGAAGCACTCGTCACCGTCCTGGCGTCGCCGTTGGTCGGCGTCTCGAACGACGCCCTCGTGCTGTTGCGGCGCGCTGCCTCGAAGCGGCCGTTGTTCAAGGGGCTGGAGCGCAGCCTCCCCGAAGGCCTCGACGCTCGCGACGAGCGTCTCTTCCAGGCTTTCAGGCAGCGGTTCGACCGGCTCGTGTCCGCTTCGCGGACGCTCTCGCTGGAGAGGCTGTGCGAGGAGATCGTCGCCGCCCACGACTACGACCTCGCGGTCTTGGCGCAATGGGACGGCAGGCGCCGCTACGCCAACCTGCGCAAGCTGGCGCGGCTCGCGCGGTCGTACGAGGAGTTGCGCGGCGCGGACATCGAAGGCTTCGTCCGCTTCGTCGACGAGCAGGACGAGGCCGGGGCGAGGGAGCTCGAGGCCGTCGCCGAGGAAGAGGACGCCGACGTCATCCGCCTGCTGACGATCCACGCGGCGAAGGGCCTCGAGTTCAAGGTGGTCGTCGTCGCCGACGCCGGTCGCGACCGAGCGGCCCCAGGGGCGGACGAGATCCTCGCCTTGCCGGACGGCCGTTTCGGCTTTCGAGTCGCCGACCCCGCCACGGGCGTGCGCAAGCCGACGACGGCGTACGAGGAGGTGCGCGCGGCGAGTCGCGAAGAGGCCGAAGCGGAACGCCGCCGCCTGTACTACGTGGCGATGACCCGAGCCGTCGACCGGCTGATCGTCGCCGGTTCGATCGATCACGGCAAGGCCGCCGACGAGCGAACGCCGATGGGCTGGGTGCTCGGACGCCTCGAGCTGCCGCGGCGCGATGATGCTGCCGACGGGCCGGTCGAGCTGGAGCGCGAGGGGGCTCGTATCCTGCTGCGGGTCGACCGGTTCAGGCCCGAGACCCCCGTCGCCGCCGGGCCGGAGCCGGTCGCCGAGCCCGGCCAGCTCGTCCTCTTCGAGGCGAACGGGACCGAGCCGGTTCCGCCTGCCGCCCCAACGCTGCCGTCCCTCGACCCTGTGCCGGAACCGCCGTTGCACCGGGTGCGGCGGCTTTCGTACAGCGCTCTTGCGCTGTTCGAGTCGTGCTCGTACAGGTACTACGCCGAGCGCATCGCGGGCATGCGTGCCGGTCAGGCCTCCGGCACGGTGCCCGGCCACGAGGGCCTGGCTGCGACCGAGATCGGGGACAGCGTCCACTTCCTGCTCGAGGAGCTCGACTTGGGGGATCCGCGGCCGCCCGACCCGGCGGTGATGGCGCAGGCCGTCCGCGCTCGCTATCCGGCGGCCACCGACGAGGAGATCGAACGGATCGCGGGGCTCGTCCGCGCGTACTGCGAGTCCGAGGTCGGCGCGCGGATCGCGACGCTCGACGGCGCCGCACCCGAGCGACCGTTTGCGTTCGAGCATGACGGCGTGCTCCTCCACGGCCGGCTCGACGTCTTCCACCGGCAGGGCTCGACCGCCGTCGTCGTCGATTACAAGACCAACGTGCTCGAGGAAGCCTCGCCCGAGGAGGTGATCGAGCGCGACTACCGGCTCCAGCGGCTCGTCTACGCGCTCGCGTGCTTCCGCGACGGGGCGGATACCGTCGAGGTCGTCTACCAGTTCCTGGGGCGGCCGGAGCAGGCAGTGAGCACGACGTTCGAGCGCTCCGAGCTTCCGGCGCTGGAGCGGGAGCTCTCGGAGGCGATCGCGCGGATCCAGCAAGGCGTCTTCGAACCGACGCCGAGTGAGTTCATCTGCGCCGGCTGCCCGGTCCTCGACGTCGTCTGTGCCGGCCCGCGCCTCCGGCAGCACCCGGAGACGTCGATCCCCGCCGAGATCGCCGTTGGCTAAGTCAGCGTCCGCGGCCGTGCCGCGGAGCTACGTCCACGAGGCGCGGCGCCGCGTCGGCTCGAAGCGGGCGCGGATCGTGCCGATCATCGAACGACTCATCGCCGAGTATCCCGAGGCGACGATCGCGCTCCGCTTCCGCAACGAGCTCGAGCTGCTCGTCTCGGTGATGCTGTCCGCCCAGACGACCGACGTGAACGTGAACCGCGTGACCGAGCGGTTGTTCGAGAAGTACAGGCGGCCCGAGGACTACCTGGCCGTCCCAGAGGAGGAGCTCGAGCGGGACATCTATGCGACCGGGTTCTACCGTCAGAAGGCGCGGGCGCTGCGGGGGACGATGGCGATGCTGCTCGCGGAGTTCGACGGGCGCGTGCCGCGAAGGCTCGACCAGCTCGTCCGGCTGCCAGGTGTCGCGCGCAAGACCGCGAACGTGGTCGCGGCGGAGCTCGGCGACCCGCAGGGGATCGTCGTCGACACGCACGTACGGAGGCTGTCGCAACGGCTGGGGCTGACGAGGCAGGAAGACCCCGTCCGGATCGAGCGCGACCTGCAGCGGCTCGTCTTGCGGCAGTACTGGGGGTTGTTTCCGCACCTGCTGATCTGGCACGGCCGCCGCGTCTGTCTCGCCCGCGCTCCGCGCTGTGCGGACTGCGCGGTGAACGACCTCTGCCCTTCGAGCCGGGTCTGATTCGGTTTCTCGTC
>DASQWX010000138.1:0-11037 GCA_035640035.1 Gaiellaceae bacterium | reverse complement strand
ACCCCGGCTCGGCCCGACCTCCACTACACACGTGAGGTTCTCCAGTCGGCGGGCTTAGCCGTTCTGGAGGTTTGGTGGGACGCCGGTACCGCACCGGCAGACGATCTCGAGGGCTGGTTGGACGCGAACACGAGCGCAGCGGTCGAGGCGGCGTCGCAGGACCACGAGCTGGCGGTGCTTGCGGGCCGGTCGCTCGGCACGTGGGCGCTCGCCCGCCGGATCGAACGGGACGAGGGCCAGGCCCGGTCGGTCCCGTCGATCTGGCTCGCGCCTCTGCTCGATCAGCCGCCGGTCCTCCGCATCCTCCGGGAGCTCCCCGCCCCGGCGTTCGTCGTCGGCGGAAGCAGCGACGCGACCTTCAGCCCGGCCGACGCGGAGGGCTTACGTCGCGGAAGCGTCGAGGTCGTGGTGCTCGAAGGAGCGAACCACGGGCTCGAGGTGGACGATCCAGTCGAATCGGCCCGGCTCCTCGCGGGCGTGCTCGAGCAGATGCGGAGGTTCGTCCTCGGGCTCGTTCAGACGCCGTAGGCGGCGAAGTCATACGTCGACGGGATCTTCTTCGGCGCCTTCCCGTAGACGACCGCGATCTCCTGGTGGTTCTTGAGGATCAGGTTGTCCGGATTGCCCCGGAACGGCTTTCCGTTGAGGTAGAAGCGCAGGGGCTTGCCCCCGGAGGCGCAGTAGCCGCCGATGCACCTCTTCGAGAAGCGGACACCCCAGACCGACATGAACTGGCCCAGCGTGTATGGCTTCGTCTGCGCCGACTCGACGTGGATGATCCCGCTTGCGTCGTGGGTATGGAGCTCGGTGATGAACGAGCCGTCGTCGATCCCGATGAACGCCGGGACGGCGACCTTCTTCCCGTTCACGAAGATGTCCAGGTGCTGGTGGATGTGGAACGCCAACGCCTCCTGGGAAAGCGCGTTGAGTCCGAGCGGCGCGAGCCGGTCAGGCAGCTTGGCGTACTCCGGGGGCCATGGAGCCGAACCCTTCTGGAGGCCCGGCAGCGCGGCGTAATCGATGTTCGGTGGCTTCCCTTTGGGGTTCTTGCTGCTACTCGAGTTCCCGCCGACGAAGAGGACGACGAGGACGATCACGAGTGCGATCGGGCCCAGAGCGGCAAAGCCGTAGAGGAGCCAGGGTGGCCGGCGCTGCCCGCCGACCGGTGGAACGCGGCGCTTCTTCGAATCACGCCGCTGCGGCGCCTGGACTGACCGCGGGGGCGCCGGGGTGCGCGCTTTCTTCGCCAAGGCCGTTGGATGGTAGCCACAGTTCCGGGCGACGAGCCGGGTGGCTTTTTGGCCGCGCATCTTCGATACTCAGGCTTCCCGGGTGAACCGTCCGTGCCAAGCCGTCGCTCCGGCACGGAGAAAAAGGAGGAAGACGAATGGGATTCCTGGACAAGCTGCTCGGTCGCGGTAAGAAGGCGACGGGCGACGTAACGGGCGACAGCTCGATGCGCAGCGAAGGCATGCACCAGGAGCAGCAGGCAATGGCCGAGGAGCGGGCGGAGAGCGCCGAGGGCATGGCGCAATCCGAGCGCGAGCGCGCCGCGGAGCATCAGGCAGAACGCGACCAGTAGGCGACGGGCGGCGACTGCCGTCCGACCCGTTCTCTAGCGTTCGTGGGCCATGCTCACGATCGTTCTGACGCTTGCGGTCCTCGGCGGCCTCGGCGCCCTCGCATACTGGCTCCCGCGTGCGCTGGCAACCCTGCGTGCCGATGCCGGCGCCCAGCTCACCGAGCGGAACGCCGAGATGGAGCGGCGCCTGCAGGGCTTGAACGCGACCATGGACCGACGGCTTGCAGCGCTCGACACGAAGGTCGATCGCCGGCTCGAGAGCGCCTCCAAGACCACGAACCAGGTCCACGAACGCCTGGTCAAGCTCGACGAGGCTAATGCTCAGATGCTCGAGCGGGCGAAGGAGCTCTCCCGGCTCGAGCACGCCCTACGCCCGCCGAAGGCCCGCGGCGGGTTCGGCGAGCTCCTCCTCGAGAACCTGCTTCGCGACCGGTTGCCCGCGACGGCGTACTCGCTGCAGTACGGCTTCAAAAGCGGCGAACGCGTCGATGCCGTCATCCGGATCAACCGCCTGGTCCCGATCGACGCGAAGTTCCCACTGGACAACTTCGCGCGCCTTGTCGAGGCCCAGGACAACGCCGAGCGCGAACTGCACGAGAAGGCGTTCGTACGCGACGTCAAGGGGCACATCGACTCGATCGCGGCCAAGTACATCCGGCCCGACGAAGGTACCTACGAGTTCGCGTTCATGTATCTGCCGTCGGAGGCTGTCTACTACGAGCTCGCCTGCGGGAAGACCGGCGAACTGCTGAAGTACGCACACGAGCGGCAGATCGTTCCGGTCTCGCCGTCGACGTTCACGGCCTATCTGCAGATGATCGTGCTCGGGCTCAAGGGCATGCAGATCGAGGAGCATGCGCAGGAGGTGATGGCGTATTGCGCCCAGCTGCAGAAGGACTTCGGGCGCTTCAAGGAGGACTTCGACCTCGTCGGGACACACCTCGGGCGCGCGCAGTCGAAGTTCGTGGACGCCGAGAAGCGCCTCGACAGGTTCGAGACGAAGCTCGACCGGGCCGCGGACTCACCAGAGCTCGAGCCGGCCGGCGACGTCGTCGCCGAGCTTCCCCGCGCCGCCGACGCGGCGTAGTTATGCGTCCTAGTTCCTAGACGCCCGCCGGCTGCTGTTCCCGCAAGTAGCGGATCAGTCCGCCCGCGACCACGATCTCGCGCTCGCGCGGCAGGAAGTCGTGCGTGACGGTGAACGAGTCGCCGCCCTCGATCTCGACCTCGAGCTCGTCCTCGCCGTCGGCGATCGCGTGGAGGTTGTGGATGTGCCAGGGCTGCCCGAGCTCGGCCCTGTCGTAATCGGCCTCGTCCTTGAAGAGCAACGGGACGATTCCCTGCGCGATCAGGTTGCGGCGATGGATCCGAGCGAAGCTCTTCGCGATCACGGCCCGCACGCCGAGCTGGGCCGGGGCCAGCGCGGCGTGCTCGCGACTCGAGCCCTGGCCGTAGTTGTCGCCGGCGACGATGAAGCCTCCGCCCCACTCGTGCGCACGCTTCGCAAACCCCTTGTCGCGGTGCTGGAACGTGAACTCGGCGATCGCCGGCACGTTCGAGCGATACGCCATCACCGTTGCCCCGTCCGGTGAGAGGTCCCCGGTCGAGATGTCGTCGGGCGCCACGATCAGGACGCGCCCGACAAGCGTGTCCGGCAACGGCTTCTGCTCGGGCGGCGGGAAGATGTTCGGGCCGCGCGGGATCTCGATCGACGAAGCCTCGTCGGCGGGCGCCGGCTCGAGGATGTGTTTCTGGACGACGTCCGGCCGGGCGGCGGGCCGTTCGGGCAGCTCGGGCGGGTCGAGCTCGCGGGGGTCAGAGATGACGCCCGTGAGCATCGATGCGGCGGCGACGGCGGGAGAGCAGAGGTAGACCTGGTCGTCGGCGGTCCCGCTGCGGCCCGGAAAGTTGCGGTTGAACGTACGGAGCGAGTTCGCGCCCGAAGGGGGCGCCTGCCCCATGCCGACGCACGGCCCGCAGGCCGGCTCGAGCATCCGGACGCCCGCCATCAGCAGGTCGATGTACGTGCCCGAGCGCGTGATCTGGTCGAGGATCTGCCGGGACCCCGGCGTCGCGGTGGCCGAGACGAGGTCCTCCGAGAGCCGTTGGCCCCGCATGACGGCACCGCAGAGCGCAAGGTCCTCGTAGGACGAGTTGACGGACGAGCCGATGCAGACCTGCTGGATCGACGTGCCGACGATCTCGTCGACAGGGACGACGTTGCCCGGGCTCGAGGGCTTCGCGACGAGCGGGACGAGCCCGGCCAGGTCGATGTGCTCCTCCTCGTCGAAATCACCCGTGTCCCCGGTCGGCATCTCGGCGAAGTCCTCGTCGCGACCCTGCTCCGTAAGCCACGCGAGCGTCGCGTCGTCCGCCGGGAAGACAGCTCCGGTGGCGCCGAGCTCGGCGATCATGTTCGCAATCGTCCCGCGCTCCGTGTAGCTGAGCGTGGTCACGCCGGGGCCGGTGAACTCGAAGATGCAGCCGCGGCCGCCGCGGACTCCGCGCCGGCGCAGCAGCTCCAGGATCACGTCCTTCGCCTGGATCCAGGGCCGGGCGAGCTCGTTCTCGAGAAAGACGCCGACGATCTTCGGGCAAGGCAGCTCGAAGGGGTGCCCCGCCATGCAGACGGCGACGTCGAGGCCTCCGGCTCCAATCGCGACCATCGCGCAGGACCCGGACTGCGTCGTGTGCGAGTCGGCGCCGACGAGCGTCTGCCCCGGCTTGGCGAAGCGCTCGCAGTGGACGTAGTGGCAGATCCCGTTCCCGGGGCGCGAGAACCACGCGCCGTATCTGGCGGCCATCGCCTGCAGGAAGCGATGGTCGTCCGGATTCTTGAAGTCGATCTGGAGGATGTTGTGGTCGACGTAGACGACCGCGGTGTCCACGCGGACTCGCTCCTCGCCGAAGAGCTCGAACTGCATCATCGCCATCGTCCCGGTCGCGTCCTGCGCCAGCGTCTGATCGACGCGGAGGCCGATCTCCTGGCCGGGGACGAGCTCGCCCCGTTCGAGATGGTCTTCGAGGATCGTCCGGGCGAGCGAGGACATCGGCCTCAAGCTTAGTGGAGGGGAACCGAGGGGCTGTCTTAGTAGCGCAGAAGGGCTCCGATGCCCTCGACCGGCTCGAGGTCCTGGTGGTGCCGAAGCGCCAGCACGCTGCCCCCGTGGGCCAGCGTCTGGTGGACCGCGAGGTTGAGGCCGTCGTCGCGCTCCTCCATCTGGGTTCCGTCGAGTGGGCACGGTCCGCCCTCCGCGCTGACGCGGCCGCACTTGGGGCACTGGTACGCCGACCGCTCGGTGCCGTTCTGGAACAGCAACAGCTCGATCCGCGCATCAGAGGCCGCCTCCAGCGTGGCAGGCCACCCTGCCGTCGCCCGGCCCCCGCGTCCGGACTCCTCTCGCCAGCGAGCCGCCGCCTCTTGCTCCTGCTTCGCATGCCACTCCTCGAGAATCGGCCGCGCCGCTTGGAGAAGCTCCGCCGGGGACGCGTGCGCTTCGGCCTGCGTCCAGCCAACGATCGCGGCCTTCACCTCGTGCGAGAGGATGTCTTCGAGGTCCGCCCGTGTCTCTTCCGTCGTCACGATCACGATGCGCGGGCTCTGGAGCCTTCGCACCCGACGGTCGAGTTGCTCGGCGACCACCTTGAGGTGCTCGTGGACGAGAGATTCGATGTGGCGCTGATAGCGGGCCTGCGACCAGCCACCCTGATCGTGCCTCCCGGGCGTCTCGTCGAACTGGTCGACAAGCTCCTCGAGCTTCCCGCCCCGCGCGATGTAGACGGATCCGCGCTCGCGGCCGACGACCGCGATCAGCGCTCCGTCCCCGCGGCCTACGAGCGGGACGAGCGGGGCCAAGTAGAACTCGCGCCCGACCGCGATCTTGTCGGTGACCGGATCCGCGAGAGGCAGCGTCCGCCAGGCGTTGTCGAGGCCCGCGCAGAAGACCACGACCGCCCGCGAACCGTCACGGTCGAACTCCGCCTCGAAGAAGTCGCGGATCCGGCCGAGGTCGCGGCGGAGGGCCTCCCGCTGCTCGTGGCTCAGCTCGTGGGCGGTCTCCGCACGGAGTTCTCCTTCGTGAATGAGGGAGTTGATCCGGCTCGACGCGTCCGCTGCCGTCGGAGCGACGGTCGGGTCAAGATCGACGTAGACGCTGATCGCGCAGCCCTTCTCCGCACGAAAGCCCGCCAGCTCACGTAGCCCATCCCAGCTCACGGTTGCTGCCATTGCGCCTACCTTGCCGGAAAGCGGCGATTGTAAGCGTCCGTGTGACGCATTGGTTTAGCCGCTCCGGAGCAAAGGCATTCTCTCGGCATGATCATTCTTTTGCTCCTGCTGGCTGCACTCATCGTGGTCGGGATCGTCCTGGCAGCGGTCGTCATCAAGTGGCTCTTCATCCTCGCTGTCGTGGCGGCACTCTGCTGGGTGATCCTGTTCTTCGTGCGGCGCACGGCCTGACGCGAAGCTTCGACCTTCCCGGTGCGCGTCTTCACCATCGGCCACGGCACGCGTCCGGCCGACGAGCTCGTCGCGTGCCTACAGCGGGCGGGCTGCGAGACCCTCGTTGACGTCCGGCGCTTCCCCAGCTCGCGCAGGAATCCCCAGTTCAATCAGGCGGCGGTAGCCGAAACTCTGGCCGCCGCGGGGATCGCATACCTCCACGCGGACGAGCTCGGCGGACGGAGGTCGCACGAGCCGGGAGAGGAGCGATTTGCCTGCATTCGGGTGCCGGCCTTCCGCAGCTACGCGGCCCGCATGGGCACCGCGCCGTGGCAAAACGCGCTCGAGACCGCTCTCGCCGAGCCCGCGCCGTGCCTCATGTGCGCGGAGACGCCGTGGTGGCGGTGCCATCGTCGCCTGATCTCCGAGCTCTTGACTGCCCGCGGTCACGATGTCATCCACCTGCTCCGTCCCGGTGAATCGCAGCGCCATCGTCTTTACGACGAGAGCGACGTGCGGGACGCGAAGCTCTACATCTGCGGCGAGCTCGTTGCTTAGCCGCCTTGCGCCTAGCCGCCGAGCCGCTGCAGCCTGAGCCGCCAGCCGACGTGCTGGACGACCGTCGCCGACCCGTCGAGCGTCTCCGTGGTCACGTCCGAGCTGCCCTCGAGAGTCATGCCGCCCACGTTGCGGTCGAAGAGGTCGCGTTCGTTGAACCTCGCGGAGGCGAGCTCGAGCCCGCCCGCGATGCTCCGTACCTCGCCCGGCTCGCCGGGGCAGGAAGGGATGTAGAACGCGCGCGGCACGAGTCCGGTCAGAGGCCGGAACGTCAGCTCGTGCCGGCGCCGGCTGACGGGTTGGGCGGCGCGGTTCCTGACCAAGCGCGCCAGCCGTTTGCACACCAAGCGGTGGATCGAGTTGTCGCACGCGGTAGGGCCGGTTGCCTGGGTCGTCTTCGTCCCCGACTGCCGCACCGTTTCGGTGAGGAAACGCACGTGGCCCGAGAATCTCGCTCTGGCCGACGTTGTCTTGCGCGCGCTGACGACCGAGTCGTCGGCGCTCCGCACCGAGATCACGCGGGTGCCTCTCCCGTTCGTCGTCACCGTGCAGCCGTTGACCACCTGCGTCGTCGTGTACGACCAACGCTTCGTGACCGTCCCCGTGAGCGAGGCCAGGAATCTGGCCCCACCAGTGCCCTCCGCCGCCGCGGCTTGAAGCGCGGTCAACGCTCCGACGACCACGATGAGGGCTAGGCTGAGCCGCATTCCGCGCATTTTCTCCCTTTGGGTCGGGAACGTTAAGGGGGTCCGATCCGTTGAATACTCTGAGGGCCGGGATCGGCCCCGTTATTTGGAGGAAATGTGAACGAGAACAGAGTTCGCGACGTGATCATCATCGGTGGAGGCCCCGCCGGCTATACCGCTGCGCTCTACAGCGCGCGCGCGAACCTGGAACCACTCGTGCTGGAGGGTTTCCAGTGGGGTGGCCAGCTGATGATCACGAGCGACGTAGAGAACTACCCCGGGTTCGCCGAGGGGATCATGGGCCCGCAGCTGATGGGCGAGTTTCGCCGGCAGGCGGAGCGGTTCGGCGCCGAGTTCGTCGCCGACGACGTCACGCGGGTCGACTTCTCCGTGCGCCCGTTTCATGTCTGGGTCGGCGACGACGAATACCGGGCCGAGACGGTGATCGTCTCCACCGGCGCGACGGCGCGACAGCTCGGGCTCGAATCCGAGCGCGCCCTGCACGGCCGCGGTGTCACCTACTGCGCCGTGTGCGACGCGGCGTTCTATCGCGACAAGGAGGTCGTGGTCGTGGGCGGCGGCGACTCGGCGATGGAGGAGGCGATCTTCCTGACGAAGTTCGCCTCGAAGGTCACTGTGCTCCACCGCCGGGACGAGTTCCGCGCCTCGCCGATCATGGTCGATCGTGCTCGCGCGAACGAGAAGATCGAGTTCCTGACCCCGGTCGTCGTCGAAGAGGCTCTGGGCGCCGAGGACGGCAAGCTGACCGGCGTCCGGGTCCGCAATGTCGAGACGGACGAGCTCAGCGACATCCCGGCGGACGGCCTCTTCGTCGCCATCGGACACGACCCGACGACCAAGCTCTTCCTCGATCAACTCGACCATGACGAAGAGGGCTACCTCGTCACTCAGCCGGGAAGCACCGCGACGAACGTCGAGGGCGTCTTCGCAGCGGGCGACGTCGTCGACCATGTCTATCGACAGGCCGTGACCGCGGCCGGCATGGGCTGCATGGCCGCGCTCGACGCCGAGCGGTGGCTGGCCGCCCGCGAGGGTCATCCCGAGACGGCCCTGATCGCGCCGCGGGCGTAACACGTGGCCGAGTGGATCGACCTGCTCGACCCGGACGACGCCGAGCTACGTAACGCAGTCCCGACGCAGATCCACGCACGCGCCCTCGAGCAGCTGCTCGAGCCGTCAGTGCACGACGACGAGCCCCGGCCGCGGCTCGAGGGTCACGACCACTATGTCTTCGGCGTCTTCCTCGTGCCGATCTGCATCCGCGAGGAGGATCGCGTCTTCTACCAGGAGATCGACGTCGTCGCGAGCCGCGAACGGGTCGTGACGGTTCGGAAAACGCCCGAGCACGGACACCCGTTCGACGTCACTCCGGCCCGCGAGGCGCTCGAGCAGGCCCATGAATCGCGGGCCGGAGTGATCGTCTACCGGATCGTCGATCTCATCGCAGAGGACTTTCTCGATCTCGTCGATGCCCTGAACGACGAGATCGACGAGCTTGAGGAGGGAATCGAGACCTGGGGCTCGCAGCAGATCCGGACTCGGATCTCGGATCTCCGCCATGACCTTCTCCACGTGCGTCGAACGCTCGCCCCGACACGTGACGCGATCCGGCGGATCGTCGACCGCCGGCTCGACGTCGGGGAAGGTCCGGAGATTCTCCCCCGGGACGTCGAGCTCGATTTCAGCGACGCGTACGACAAGCTGCTCCGGGCACTCGACGGGCTCGATCTCTCACGTGACCTGCTCGCGAGCGCTCGTGATTACCACCAGGCCAAGATTGCGAACGACCAGAACGAGGTGACGAAGCGGCTCACGGTGATTGCGTCGCTCTTGTTGCTGCCGACATTCATCGTCGGCCTCTACGGCCAGAACTTCCGTCACATCCCGGAGCTTCTGTGGGGGTTCGGTTACTGGTGGAGCTGGGGCTTGATCCTGTTCACCACCGCGCTCCAGCTTGTCTTCTTCCGGTGGCTCGGCTGGATCGGCGGCGCGCCGCTGGGACGGCCGAAGCTGCCGCCCCTCCGCACGCTCGAACCGCGCGCTCTGCGCGGTCGCAGGCGGCAGCTACCTTCGACCTGAACAGGCAACCCGTCTCTACCATCGCGGCGTGCCGTACTTCATCTGTCCGAACTGCAAGGAACGCTCGATCGACCACGATCGTCAGGAAGGCCTGACCCGCCAGGCGGTGGCCTGCCACCGCTGCGGCTTCGGCTTCCTGTTCGAGTTGATGGACGACTACTACCCGGCGCCGGGGACAGGGTTCGTCGTCTGTGACCAGGAGAGCCGCATCCTCGCCTCCGGCCGCGGGGTCTTCGAGCTGACGGGCTACAGGGAGGACGAGCTGATGGGCCGGAAGGTGATGGAGAGTTTCGGGCTGTCCGGCTATGAGGACGGTCGCAACCCTGCGCAGCTCGCGCTCGAGTGGGGCGTGCGCCGGCTCGGCGAACGGCTCGAGCTGCAAACCCGCGCCGGCCAGCGAAAGGCAGTCACGGCCGACTTCTTCCCGGCGTATGACGCCGACGGGGGTCTCCTCGTCGCGCTCACGCCGCGGTCGTAGCGTCTACGGGAACCACTTCCGCTTTCCAACTGGGTTTAGACGGACGCCCCGACAAAGCCGGGACGTCCTCCATGTCCGGCGTCGCAAGCGACGCCTAGGCCGCGCTAGCCGCGGCGAGCTCGGCTTCGACCCACGCCTGCAGCTCTTCGATCGCCGCCAGCGAGTCCTCGAGCTCGCGCAGCTCGGTGTGCGCCCCACGCTCGTCCGTTCCGCAGAGGAGGCCGAGCGATTCCAGCCGGTCGACCGTGGCGGCCGGCAGATCGTTTCGGGCGCGGCGCTCGATCTTGGCTTGCCGCAGCTTCGAGCGGATCCGCTCGGCCCGAGCGGCGAGGGCGGCGTGCTCGCCGGCGAGGGCGTCCGCGTAGACGGCGAGGTCAATCTGCCGCACGGTTCGAGCCTACGGGCGCGCGTGTGACGGGAGTCCGCCCGGATTGCTTCCGATCAGTGGAAATGCGGAGCGTTTGTGCCAACCCGCCGGCGTGTGCTCGACGAGCCAGACGCGCTCTGCGCGCGTCGTGACGGGTAGCCGCGCGGCAACCTGCTGCTCGATCGGCCGCAGAAGTGCGTCGTCGCCTTGCGCGAGGGTGACATGCGCCACGACCTCGTCGAACTTGCCTGCGTAGGGCGGGTACTCCGGGAACGCGCTCGCCAGAGCGCTGGCCAGCGCGACGAGGTTCTCGGCCGGTTCCGGAGCGAGATAGAGCGCGGCCGGCTCCTCTGCGGTGGCCGGGAAACGCGCGGTCTCACGAAAGGCGACCTCGAACGGTGCGAACGGCGCGACGGTTCGTGCCACCAACGCGAGCGCCTCAGTCCTCGCCGGAGTCCGGGCAAAGGGGACGATGAGCGTCGCGTGCGCGCCCAGGCCCTCGACACCGCTCGGCGTGTGCCGGCGCTGAAACTCGCCGATCACCGGCTCGAGCTCGGGAAGCAGCACAACGAGCGCCGTTTCGGCCATGCCGAACGTGTAACGAAAGCGTGACGTTTCTTCCACACACGACCGTTGTAGGCAGTTCCGGTGGACAGTCCTCAATCGGAGCGCCGCAACCGCCCGGACGAGAAACCGAATCAGACCCGGCTCGAAGGGCAGAGGTCGTTCACCGCGCAGTCCGCACAGCGCGGAGCGCGGGCGAGACAGACGCGGCGGCCGTGCCAGATCAGCAGGTGCGGAAACAACCCCCAGTACTGCCGCAAG
>DASQWX010000137.1:0-23403 GCA_035640035.1 Gaiellaceae bacterium | reverse complement strand
GCCCACCCGGACCACCAGCTGATCCGAATCGCCCGCTGCACCGACGGCGAGGTGGCGGTGAAGGTCAAGCTCGTCCCCCGCTTCGACTACGGGCTGACGACGCCGCGTCTCGAGACCCTCGCCGACGACCTGGTGGTCGTCTATGGAGGCGCCGACGCGCTCGTCCTCCAGAGCGAGCTTCCGTTCGGCGACGCCGAGAGATCGGCGACGGAAGGCAACCGGAGGCTTCGCGCTGGCGAGGAGGCGTTCGTCGTGCTGACCTATCAGCTCCCCCACGAGCGCGAGCCGCGGCGGCTGAGCCGGGGGCAGGTGCATGCGAAGCTCGAGGAGACGAGGTCGACGTGGGCGGCCTGGGCCGACCGCTGCACGTACCACGGCCCGTATCGCGACCAGGTCGTTCGGAGCGCGCTCGTCCTGAAGGCCCTGACGAACGGGCCGACCGGATCGATCGTCGCCGCCGCGACAACGTCGCTGCCCGAGGAGGTCGGCGGCGAGCGGAACTGGGACTACCGGTTCTCCTGGCTGCGCGACTCCGCCTTGACCCTGAACGCGCTCTTCGCCACGGGCTACACGGAGGAGGCACATGCGTACATGGCGTGGCTGAGGCGGACGACCGCCGGCCGCGCGAGCGAGCTTCAGATCATGTACGGCGTCGGCGGCGAACGGCTGCTGCCTGAGGTCGAGCTCGACTGGCTCGAGGGCTACCGCGGGTCCCGCCCGGTTCGAATCGGCAACGGAGCCGCACAACAGTTCCAGCTCGACACGTTCGGCGAGCTACTGGACACCGCCTGGCTCTGGCGCCGGCACGGCGGCGAGATCGACGAGATCTTCTGGGACTTCCTCGCGCGTGTGGGCGGCGTCGTGCTCGAGAAATGGCGCGAGCCCGACCAGGGGATCTGGGAGATCCGCGGGGAGCCGCGGCACTTCGTCTACTCGAAGGTGATGGCGTGGGTCGCGCTCGACCGGCTTGTGCGCCTCGCCGAGCTCGACGGCCGCGAGGCCGACGAGCGCTGGGCGGAAACCCGCGACGAGATTCGCGCACTGGTCGAGCGCGAGGGTGTCGACGCCGAGAACGGCGCGTTCTTGCAGCACTTCGGCTCCACGGCGCTCGACGCGTCGAACCTGATGATCCCGATCGTCGGGTTCGTCCCGCACGACGACCCGCGCGCCCGGGGGACCGCCGACCGGATCGCGAACGAGCTGTCAGCCGACGGCTTCGTCTACCGGTACGTCGCGGACGGGGTCGATGGCCTCTCCGGCGAGGAAGCGACCTTCGCCATCTGCTCGTTCTGGCTCGTCGAGTGCCTCGCCCGGGCAGGCGAGGGCGAGCGAGCGCGCGAGCTGTTCGAGCGGCTGCTCGGCTTCTGCAACGACGTCGGCCTGCTCGCGGAGGAGATCGACCCGCACTCCGGCGAGCTGATCGGCAACTTTCCGCAGGCGTTCTCCCATCTCGGGCTGATCCAGGCGGCGATCGCGCTCGACATGCCGGAGCACTCGATGACGATGATGGAGGCGGCCGAGCCGACCTCGGTGTGAGCCGCGAGGCCGCGCGGAAGCGCGGGCTCGCGCTCGGTGCGGCGGGCGGGCGGCTCGTCACGTCCAGGCCGGCAGACGTGCGCTGGCTCTTGTGCGGGCGCGGCCGTCCGGTCGACGAGGCGGGCGCGTCGTCGCCGTACACGGTTGTCCTGGAGGGCGATTCCGCGCGCGTCTACTACCAGGACATCGAGCGCTCGCGTGTCGAAGCGGAGGAGCGCTGGGAGGAGCTCGGCTACGAAGCGATGGCGTATCCCTGGTACGAAGCGTCGGGACTCGAGGAGACGCCGCCTGTGCTGGACGAGCTGCGGCGAGATCTCTGCGACGAGGAGCTCGAGCGCTATCGGGCTGCCGGCGTCGACGCCGCGGACGCGATGCGGACGGCGCTCGCAACGCTGGCCTCCGAGCTCAGCGAGCGTGAGGTGGCCGCAGAGCTGGCCCGGCAGGCTCGGCTGCGGGGGTTCTTCCCGCCGGTGGTGCTCGTCGCGGGCGAGGTCAGGCAGACGGACTATCGGCATCCGCTTCCGACCGGCGCACGGCTCGGGCGTCACGCGCTGCTTGCGATCACGGCCGAGCGGGACGGGCTGTATGTCTCGCTCACGCGCCTGGTCTCGTTCGGCCCACCGTCCGCGGAGCTCGCCCGCCTCGTCGCGGCGTGCGCCGAGGTGGACGCCGCCTTCCTCGCCGCTTCGCGGCCTCATGCAACCCTCGGAGACGTGTTCGCCGCGGGCGCGGCGGCCTACGCGGAGCAGGGCTTCGAGGGGGAGTGGCGCGGCCATCACCAGGGTGGTCTGACCGGCTACCGCGGCCGCGAGGTCTTCGGCACCCCGGGAGAGCCCACGGCCATCCCCGGACGAGGCGCTGTGGCGTGGAATCCGTCAATCGCCGGTGGCGCCAAGTCCGAGGACACGGCCCTCGTCACCGCCGACGGCGCCGAGGTGATCACGCGCACCCCGGATCTGGGCGAGCTCGGGACGAGCGGCCTTCCGCGTCCCGCGATCGTCGAGCTGTAGCGCTTTCAGGGACAGGCACCGAGAGGTGCCTGTCCCCGCAACCGTTCCTCCCTAGCGGCGGATCAGGATCGCCCGCGCCGGCGCGCCGTCGGCGCCCGCGACCCGGAGCGGCAGGCAGACCAGCTCGTACGCACCCTGCTCGACGGCACGCAGGTCGAGGCCTTCGACCGGCACGACGCCGGCCGCGAGCAGGACGTGGTGCGCCTCCTCGTCGCCTACGGAGAGGTAGTCGACGCCGACGAGCCTCGTACCGCGCTCGACGAGCAGCCGCGCGCCCGCGCCGTCGAGGCGCGCGAAATCTTCCGCGAAGTCGTCCCGCGCCCAGAGCTCGGAGTTCGGCGTCTTGAACAGAAGCCGCTCGGCCCGCGGCGCAGTCGCGACGAACTCCGGCGCAAGGCTCGGAGCCTCGACCACCTCGCACGGCCCGACGAGCGCCTCGAGCGGCACCGCGTCGACGCCCGCTCCGCCCTCGATGAAGTGCACCGGCGCGTCGACATGGGTGCCCGAATGGAGGCCGAAGTCGATCCGCGTCAGGTTGACGACGTCGCCGCCGGCAATCGACGCCGCGCGTTCCAGGTGCACCTCGGGATCGCCCGGGTACGTGACCATGCCCTCGCGGAGCGGGACGCTGACGTCGAAGATCTCCACCGTGGGACAGTCACCCCACGAGCGCCCGTGTTACAGCGGTTGTAACGCCGTCGAGTCCCGTGCGACTGTGCCCCGAGAGAGCGAGGGAGGAATCAATGAAGAACGAGCACTACGACCTGCTCGTCATCGGCGCCGGCTCCGGAGCCCGCGACGGTGCGAACAAAGCCGCGAAGGAGCACGGCGCGAAAGTCGCCCTGATCGAGAAGGAGCGTTGGGGCGGGAGCTGTCCGAACGTCGCCTGCACGCCGACGAAGGCCTACCTCGTCGCCGCCGACATCGCGCACGGCATCAACACGCTGGCGAGCAAGCTCGGCATCGAGGTCGGCCCGGCCACGACCGACCTGGCCAAGGTGAAGGCCCGGAAGGAGAGCCTGAAGAAGCCGCAGTCGAAATGGGTCGAAGACCTCCAGGCCGCCGGCTTCGACACCTACCAAGGGACGGCGAGCTTCGTCGACCCCCACACCGTCCACGTCGACGGCACGGAGCTGAGCGCCGAGAAGATCCTGATCGCCACCGGCTCACGTACGGCAGTGCCGCCGATCGAGGGCATCGACGAGATCGACTGGCTCGACCACGTCAGCGCCCTCGAGCTCGAAGAGCTGCCGGAGTCCCTGCTCGTCGTCGGAGCAGGCGCGGTCGGACTCGAGTTCGGCCAGGCGTTCTCGCGGTTCGGCTCGAAGGTGACGCTCGTCGACGCGCTCGACGAGATCGCCCCGCACACGGATCAGCACGCCGCGATGGAGCTCCGTGAGGCCCTGGAGGCCGAGGGCATCCCGATCATCCTCGGAAGCTTCGTCCAGAAGGTCGCGTCGAGAGACGGCCGTTACGTCGCCACGATCGTGCCCCGCGAGGGCGGCATGGAGCGCGAGGTCGAGTTCGAGCGGCTGCTGCTCTGCTCCGGCCGCCGCCCGAACATCGAGGAGCTGAACCTCGAGGCGGCCGGCATCGAGACGTACCAGCTGGGGATCGTCGTCGACGAGAGGATGCGGACGAGCGTTCCCGGGATTTGGGCAGCCGGCGACGTCAACGGCCAGGCACAGTTCACCCCGGTCGCGCAGTACCAGGCGCGGATCGCGGTCGAGGACATGTACCTCCCGGGGGAGGGCCCAGTAGCCGACTACTCGGTTCTCCCGACGGCGATCTTCACCGATCCGGAGCTTGCAAGCGCCGGGTTGACGCAGATGGACGCCGAGGAGCGCGGCTTCGAGGCGGAGACGGTCGTCCACCCGCTCAAGTACGTGCGGCGGGCCTCCTACACCGATGCCAGCCACGGGCTCTTCAAGATCGTCTTCGACCGGCCGAGCCGGCGGGTGCTCGGCGTGCACGTGGTCGCCCCGACCGCGAGCGAGATCGTCCAGGGGCTCTCGGTCGCGATGAGGCTCGGCGTCACGGTGGACGAGCTCGCGCGCGCCCACCATACGTTCCCGACGATCGGCGAGGGTGTGAAGGCCGCGGCGGAGCAGGCACGCATCGCCGTGCCGGCCTAGATGGTCGTCGGCTTCACGAATCTCCTGATCGTGGCCGCCGCAGCCTTCGCGGCGCCCCTCGCGCTGGGCCTCGTTCCCGCGTTCCGGCTGCCCGCGGTGGTGCTCGAGATCGTGCTCGGCATCGCGCTCGGCCCCTCGGTCCTCGGCTGGGCAAAGGTGGACGAGCCGGTGCAGGTGATGAGCCTGCTCGGTCTCGCGTTCCTGCTCCTGCTCGCCGGCCTCGAGGTCGAGTTCGAGCAGTTCCGCGGCCGCCTGCTGAAGCTGACCGGCGTCGGATTCGCGGCTTCGCTCGGGATCGCGCTCGTCTTCGCGCTCGGCCTGCACGAAGCCGGCCTCGTGAAGTCGCCGCTCCTGATCGGGATCATCGCCGCCGCGACCTCGCTCGGCGTCGTCATCCCGGTGCTCAAGGATGCGGGAGAATCGACGACGCAGTTCGGGCAGGTCGTGCTCGCCGGCGCCTCGATCGCCGACGTCGCCACGATCGTCCTCCTCTCGCTCTTCTTCTCCGGCCACTCGTCCGGGCTCGGGGCGAAGCTGAGCTTGCTCGGCGCCTTCGTCGCGCTCGCCGCCGCGGTCGGGCTTGCCGTCGTCGGGGCTGAGCGCTCGATGCGGCTCTCGGGAGCACTCCTGCGCCTTCAGGACACGACCGCTCAGATTCGCGTGCGCGGCGCATTCGTTCTGCTGGTCGGCTTCGTCGTCCTCGCAGAGAAGTTCGGGCTCGAGGCGATCCTCGGCGCCTTCATGGCCGGTGCCGTCCTCAAGCTCGTCGACCGCGACCAGACGATGACCCACACGCACTTCCGCGCGAAGCTCGGTGAAGCAGGATTCGGAATCTTCGTTCCCTTCTTCTTCGTGGCCAGCGGACTCAAATTCGACGGGAGCGCACTCTTCGCCAAGTCGTCAACACTCGCCCTGGTGCCGATCTTCGTCGTGCTGCTGCTCGCCGCGCGCGCGATCCCGGCCCTGGTGTACCGCCCGTTGCTCGACGGCCGCCACATCGCCGCGGCGGGTCTCCTGCAGGCAACGTCGCTCGGTTTCATCGTCGTCGCCTCCCAGATCGGGATGGACCTCGGCCTGATCACGAAGGGAACTGGCGCCGCGTTCGTCGCCGCCGGTCTGGTCTCCGTGCTCGTCTTTCCGCTGACCGCGCTGTCGCTTCTTCGTGCCGGGACGGCGTCGCAAGCGGTTGCAACGGCCTGAGATAGCGTCGATTGCTGCTACGGTTTCCGCGCTTCAGATCATCAAGAGCGAGTACCGGTAGTGCGATCACGCCTCCGCTGCACGTTCGTGAATGAGCAGGGAGGTGAATACATGGCAACCGGAACCGTGAAGTGGTTCAACGACTCGAAGGGCTACGGCTTCATCTCGCAGGCCGACGGCGGCGACGACGTCTTCGTTCACTTCAGCGCGATCAACGGCGAGGGCTTCAAGAGCCTGACCGAGGGCGCGAAGGTCGAATACGAGATCGAGGAGGGCCCGAAGGGCCCTCAGGCTCGCAACGTCAGCATCGTCGGTTGACCGTTTCCCTGCGCGCGGGGGATCTCCCCCGCGCGCACTCACCCGAGAAAGGAATCGCCATCTCCGAGAAGGAGCAGAAGATCGAAGTCGACGGCGAGGTCGTCGAGTCCTACAAGAGCGGCATGTACCGCATCGCCCTCGACAATGGACACGAGGCGCTCGGATACACGGCCGGCAAGATGCGGCGCTACCGGATCAAGATCCTGATCGGGGACCGGATCAAGCTCGAGCTGTCGCCGTACGACCTGACCCGCGGCCGGATCGTCTATCGCTACCGCGACTCGGACGGCAGCTCGCCACAGCCCCCGGTTTAGCCGCTGGGCGGCGCGAGCTGCTGCCAGGTGACCGCGAACGAGCCACCGTCGCCTCCGAGCGCGCCCGGAATCGCGTTTGCGCCCGCCTCCGACGGATGGTTCGGATCATCCCCGTGCAGCTCGATCGTCGTCGCCGACCACAACGGGTCGGAGATGCGCCCCTTGTGTCCCTTGACGGTGGCGCTCGCGTGCGAGAAAGCCACCGTGCCGAAGTTCGTCAGGGGCAGGGTGGTGCAGTTGCCGACGTAGTCGCAGCCGCTCGGAGCCTCCGTCACCCACTCGGCCGAGCCGAGGTCCGGCCGCTTCATGCGCAGCTTCTTCGTGAAGAGCTTCCCGGTGGTCACGTTCTTGAGCCGGATGACGACCGTCTGCTTGATCACAGTGACGGTGGCCGAGAACGTGTTACCGGGGCGAACGGCCATCCTCAGAATCACCGGCGGCTTCGGATAGAGCTCATACCACGCCGTGTAGTACGGGGTGCCGGCGGAGCAGTTCGCCAGCGTGCCGGTCTGCTCGACCGCAAACGAGCTCTCCGAGAAGCCGCCGAGGCCGACCCAGAAGGCCGAATAGGTCGAGGACAAATCGGCGCAGGTGGCAGTCGGCTGCACCCATTTGCCCGTGACGCTCGCGAACGGCCTGCGATGAGTGACCGCGTACCCCGCCCAGTTCGCGCTCGTCTCCGTGCCGGCGCCGACCATAAGGCGGTGCTGGACAGGGAAGCTCACCTCCGATCGGGCCACGCCGGCGGAACCCGCCGAGAGCGCAGCCACGCAGACGAGCACGAGGAGAAGTCGCGTCACGACCACGTCGAGTCTATGTCCACTGTTGCCGAGTCTATGTCCACTGTTGCCGATTCTCGTAAAAGCAATCTAAGAATCAACCTCCGGTCGACGAGAAGTGTTGGTAGTCGGGCGAGCCGGTCCAGCGGCCTCCCCACTTCCAGCCGACGGCGGCGAACGTGCGGACCAGTAGACCGCCGCGAACCGCCATCCCCGGGCGTACCCGGGAGCGGTCGAGGTACGCCCGTCCGGCGCGGGGATGGACTCGTCCGCCCTCGAGATACGGGTTCTCGACCGGATTGACGTCGATCGCTTCGCCGTACGCGTGCGAGGACCAGCGTCTCGGTCCCGGGCCGATCACATACCGGCAGTTGAACGCAGCCGTGTTGTCAGCGGCGAGCGACCGTTCGTCCTTGCCACCGTAGGCGTCGATCGACCGCATGCGACGGATCGGAAACCGAGCCGCATAGAGGCGCTCGAAGACGTGAACGAGGTCGGCCACGGCATCCGCGTTGGCGACGAGCGACCCCGTACGCGCCCGGCCGTCGAAGCCCCAGTACGTCAGTCGAAGGCGTCGGAGCCGGGCCGGCATCACAGGACAACCTGGATGCCATGAGTAGGGCAGCTCGGCCGCGGAGACGCGTGCAACGCCGTAGGTGAACGGCGGCGCGTGCACCGTGGCGGCGGCGACGATCGCGAGCAGCAGGTTCTTCATCGCGCGTCGAGCGTACTCTGCACGGTCAGATGCCCAGGGGGATCGCAGTCTTGGCGTCGCTGCTCTGCCTCGGCGCGGCGGCGGCGAGCGCGGGAGGAGGCGCGCAGGCGGCAGCGTGCAAGGCGACGCTTGCGAATCAGCTGGCGACGACTCGCTCGGCGACGCAGCTCATCACCGTCGTCGCGGCGACTCCACGCTCGACGGTGGGGTCACTCCGCCTCTGGCGGAAGTTGGGGGATTGCTGGCTCGGCGTCGACGGTCCCTGGCCTGCTCACCTCGGCCGGAACGGGGTCTCGGCCGACAAGCACGAGGGCGACAAAACGACTCCGGCGGGCGCGTTCGGGATCCAGCCCGTGATGTACGGGGTCGGCTCGAACCCGGGCGTTCGGTATCGCTACCACCGCGTCGTCTGCGGCGACTGGTGGGTCGAAGACGCGCGCTCGCCCTTCTACAACCGTTTTCACCATGTTCGTTGTGGCTCGAAGCCGCCGTTCCGGGTCACGAGCGAAGACATGTCCCGGTCGCCGATCTCCTACCGGTCCCTCGCGGTGATCGACTACAACACCCACCCGATCGTCCCGGGTCGCGGCTCCGGCATCTTCCTGCACGTCAGCGCGCGGGGCTATCCGACGCTGGGCTGCGTCAGCCTCGCCCGTGCCCAGCTCGTCACCGTCCTGCGCTGGCTCGACCCGGCGGCGCAGCCGCTGATCGTGATCGGCACAGCGGCGGCGATTCGTCGCTACTGAGCCTCGAGAACTGAGGTGATGTAGGTGTGCACGTACATCACCAGCCGAAATCGCGCCCGAGGAGCTCGTACAGCCGACGGTTCGGCTCGGCGAAATAGGCGGCGAGTTGGCTCCGGATCTCCGGATCCATGTCGGCGTACTCCTGGTCGTAGATCCGCGGATACCCCTTGAGGCCTTGGGCCGGGGCACCCAGGAACTCGAGGACGCGCGCATAGGTCTCGGCGGGCGCGGCCGCGAGCTCCTCGCTCGCGAGCACGAGCAGCTGCTCACGCGGGAACACGGCGAGCCAGCGCTCGAGTTGCTCCGCGTAGCGGCCGCGGGCGAGATAGGTGTAGTCCCACCAGGCTTGGCTGAAGTAGTCCGGGTCCCGAACCATCCGCTCCTCTTCCCCTCCCGTCCGCTCGGGCTCGGCCTCGACCGCCTCCTGGAAGGCCAGCGGCTCGCGGCCGAGCAGAGTCTCGTGGTGGTAATGCGAGAGCGCGCGGGCAACCGGATCGCGCAGGAGGACGATCAGCTTCGCGCCGGGAACGGTTGCCTTCACCCGCTCCGGCGCGAGCGGATGGAACAAGTAGCCGGGGCTCGCCTCGCCGACGAGCCGTCCTCGCCCCTGGACCGGAAAGTTGCCCCGGTACCAGGACGGGCCGCGGCGGTAGTGGCGGTCGAAGTAGCTGACCTCCTTCCACGACGGGCCGGTGATCGCCGGGTGCCAGCGCAGGTATGCGTAGAGGGCGGTCGTCCCCGCCTTCTGCGCCCCGAGGATGAGGAAGTTGGGCAGTGGCCGGGCGAAGGACGTCGCCCGCCCGTACGCCCACACGGCGTTTCGCAGCAGTACCCGCGCCGGTCGCGGGATCCGCGGAATCAGCTCGGCTGGAAGGCGCGCCTTCAGGCGTAGCCCAGCTCGTGCAAGAGCGCGCCCGCCTCGCTTTCGACGTCAGCGACCTGTTCGGCCGTCAGGTCACGGCGCCAGCGGCCGATCGACCGGCCGTGTGCTCCGGCCAGGGCGTCGGCCAGCGGCGACGGATCGCTCTCGAGGCTCCGTGCGATCTTCTCGGCCGCGGCCGCCGGATCGGCCGCGATCTCCTCGTAGCGAACCTCGAGCGTCCGCGTGGGGGCTGCGCGTGCCGCGGTGAGATAGCGCCTCCAGGCCCAGGCCGCGCGAGTCGCCTCACTCGCCCGCAGGAATTCGTCGCGTCGCTCGCGCTCGACCCACGATCGCACGTAGGGGCCGTACGGCTGACCGACGTCGTCGTGGCCCGTTCGCTCGCGAAGCCATCCGCGCTCGAGCAGCGAGCAGACGACGTCGCGCCCGTCGCGGACGATGTGCAGGACGGTCGCGGCCGGGTACGCACGCACCGCCGCGCCGAGGACGAAGCTCATCTCCGGCGTCTGCTCGACGGGCCTGAGGTCGCGAACGAGCGCGAGCCGGCGCACGCGTTCGAGCGTCGAGCGCAGCTCCACGGCCGCCTCAGCTTCCGGCAGCGAGGCCCAGCGCTCCGTGCTTGCCTTCACCGGTCGGACCTCGCCGAGGTCCACGAAGCCTGGCTGTGAGCCGACGGCGCCCGCGAGGAACGTCGTTCCCGACCTCGGCGAGCCGACGACGAAGACGATTCCCTCCGTCGCGAGGGAGGGATCGCCGCCGCGTTCGCCGAATCCGCGCGGCGCGACGCGCGCGACGGTCCTTCCGTAGAGGCTCGCCTGCCGGATGGCATCCAAAGCCGACATCGGCCGAAGACTACGAGAAGGGTCGATCACTCGTTCGAGCGACTCCGGGGGGTGCAGGGGAGCGAAAGGCCGGCCGATTCTTCTTCTTGGCGTGGCTGCGGTAACGGCGACCCCACGTACATGGGCGGTTCAGCGCTCGCTGACGTTGCTGCGCGTGTTCTTGATCGCGAGCGCCGGGATCTTGCTGGGCGGGGCCGTCATCCTCTCGAGCACCCTTAGCTCCCGCCTCAAGGGCCAGGTGATCGACGACGCGCGGTCGAGCCTGACCCAGTACGTCGACGGCGTGCTCAGGCCCCAGCTCGTGCATCAGGGCCAGGTCGTCGTCCATCCCGAGCTCAGCCGCCTGCTCGTCGACGAGCTTCGCCGCCGGCCGGAGATCGTCACGGTGAAGGTCTGGAGGGCGAACGGCGTGCTCGCGTGGACGAATCGGGCCCGTGGGCGGATCGGCCGGCGCTTCGAGCTCGAGGGCAATCTCGGCACCGCGATCCAGAAGAACGAGTCGGTCGCCGAGATCGAGGTTCCCGACACGGAGGAGAACGCCGTCGAGCGGAGCCTCGGCTTCGGCAGGCTGCTCGAGGTCTACGCGCCGATCGAGAATGCCGAGAACAGCCGCGCGATCGGCGCCTACGAGATCTACGCCGACCCCAAGCGAAGCGACCACTTGATCGCGGCGAACAAGCGCGTGATCTGGGCAGCCGTCACCCTCGTCTTCCTCGCGCTCTACCTGGCTCTGGCCGTGCTCGTCAGAACGGCCTCCCGGACACTTCGGCGCCAGGCCGCATCGCTCGCCGCGCGAACGGCGGAGCTCAGCGACGCCTACGCCGAGCTCGAGCAGGACGCTCTCGAGGCGGTCGAGACCCTCAATGCGACGGTCGACGCCCGGGATCCCTACACCGCGGGACATTCGCAGCGGGTTCAGGAAATCGCGGTCTCGGTCGCCCGGGAGCTCGGCCTCGGCGGCACGGACCTCGACGCGATCGCGCACGCAGGCCTCTTCCACGACATCGGCAAGCTCGGCGTCCCGGACGCGATTCTCACCAAGCCCGCGAAGCTGACGCAGCAGGAATACGAGCTCATGAAGCACCACCCCGCCGACGGCGCCAACATCGTCGTCAAGTTCGGGCGGCTCCGCAACGCGGTGCCGCTGATCCGTCATCACCACGAGCGGTGGGACGGGAAGGGGTATCCGGACGGCCTCGCCGGCAGCGAGATTCCGATCGGCGCGGCGATCGTGGGCCTCGCAGACGCATGGGACGCGATGACGACCGACCGTCCCTACCACCGCGCGCTCGACGCGGCGGAGGCCGAGGAAGAGCTGCGCAGGCACCGCGGCACCCAGTTCGCGCCTGCGGTCGTGGATGCGTTCTTCCGTGTCCTCGAGCGTTCGCGGGCCACGACCGGGGTCCCGGCGGCGCGCCCCGTGCGAGTTCCTGTTACTACCTGAGGCCGCGCCGGCGGCATATCCCCCAGCCGAGCGATTCGCACTCGACCGAAAACGAAGATCCTGGGAATGCGGCGGTTCGGCGGGTTCGGCGAGGAGGAGTGTTCCATCGGCGTCATGAAGGCAACTGCAGCGGCTCGCGGCACGCGGCGTGGGCTGCGTTCGCTTCGCCTGCTCAGGCGGGTGCGGCATGAGCCGTCGCCTGAGCCCTCGGGCGTCGGCGCCCTCGTCGGGGTCACCGAGCTCGTCCGCGTCGAGAGCGATCTGCCGACCGTCCTCGCGCTGATCGCCCGGACTGTCTCCGACACGCTCGGCTTCGGCACAGTCGTCCTCAACCTCTACCGGCCCGAGTGGGACGACTTCTGCGTCACGACCGTGCACGGCGACGAGGAGGTACGACACGCGCTCCTCGGCAGCACGTACGGCTGGGACGGCTGGATCCCGCTCCTCGACGAGCGCTTCCTTCACGGCGGCGCCTTCTTCATCAAGCACGGCGAGTTCGACTGGCAGAACGACGTCGGCGATCGCTACGTGCCGGAGCGCGAGGTGAGCGAGCACCCGGAAGACTGGCACCCCGACGACGAGGTGTTCGTACCGCTGTATGGGCCCGCGGACGAGCTGCTGGGAATCCTCTCGGTTGGCGATCCCGTTTCGGGGCGTCGCCCTCGAGACGAGGATCTCCGGATCCTCGTCGGGCTCGCGCACCACGCCGCGCAGGCACTCGCCGCCGCCCAGGCGGCAATCGTCAGGGAGCGTCACCGCGCCGCGCTCGAAGAGTTGATGCACCTCTCGTCCGGCCTCACCCAGACGCTGCGCACGGATTCGATCCTCCAGTCCGTGTGCATCGGAATCGCCAATGCGCTGGGGTTCCAGAAGGTGTGCGTCGACCTCCTCTCGGATGACGGCGTCACCCTCTCGACGCGCGCCGCCGTGGGCTGGGCGGAGGGCGACCGGCTCGTGAACGAGACGCTCTCGCTGACCGAGATCGCGGCGCTGTTCGACGCCGAATACGAGATCGCCGGCTGCTTCCTCGTCCCGAACGACGTCGCCCGCGATCGCCTGGCCGCGAGCCAGGTCATCTACGAGTCCGAGTTCAACGGCCGCGGACCGCACGCGTGGAACCATCACTGGCTCGTGATCCCGCTCCATGGCCCCGAGCGGGAGATCATGGGGGTCATCTGGGCGGACGAGCCCGAGGACCGCCTGCTACCGAGCGAGGAGCGTCTCCAGGCGCTTCGGATCTTCGCGAACCAGGCCGCGAGCGCGCTCACTCTGGCGACGCAGTTCGAGCAGATGCGCTACCTGGCCGACCACGACCCGCTGACGCAGCTTCCGAATCGCCGAGCCTTCATGCGCGAGCTCGAGCAGAGCCTGGCTGCGGCGAACGAGCTGGACCGGCCGCTGGCACTGATCGTCCTCGACCTCGACGGCCTCAAGACCCTGAACGACCAGCACGGCCACGCAACCGGCGACGACTGCCTCGTCCGCCTCGCCCACCTGCTGCGCACCGAGCTGCGGCCACGCGACCAGGCGTTCCGGATCGGCGGGGACGAGTTCGCGATCCTGCTCCCGGAGGCGACGGCGGCCGCCGCCGAAGAGGTGTCGGCACGGCTCATCGAGTGGCTCGAGCTCGGCGCGCGATCGTCGGTCGTCCGGGTCGAGGCGAGCTTCGGGACCGCCACGCGGAGTCGCGGCCAGGACACCCCGGACGCACTCCTTCGCGCGGCGGACGAGGCGATGTACCGCGTCAAGCACCGGCGCAAGCTCCTGCGCGCCGCCGCGGGCTAGCGGGCTAGGGAGCTAGGACTCGACCGTCTCCCGCGCCCGCGGCGCGGGCTCGGGCGCCGTCGGCGGCCTCGCCCCGTACGGCGGCGGCTCGCCCGTGAGGATCGGCCAGATCTTGGCCAGCGCCTTGCGGCTGAGGATCGTGGCCGCCGCGCCGAGCGCGCCGGTCAGCAGCATCCAGGCTCGCTCCTTGCGCTTCTCCGCCGCCGGGTCGCGCGTGGCGGCCTTCCAGAGCTCTTCGAGGTCGTCGGCGAGCGCGTGCAGCTGCTCGACGACCAGGTCTCGGCGGTTTGCCATCTCGTCCCTCCTCGTTTCGTCCCGAGCTTATGCCCTCGGACGGCGTCCGCAACCCTCGTGGCTAGACCACGCGAACGACTGCGGTCACCGCCGCGGCGACGATCACGACGACCAGAAGCGGCGCTCGGAGCCGAATTGCCACGACCGCGGCGGCCAGGCCAGCGAGGCGCGCGTCGAAGACAAGCTTGCGATCGCCGCCGACCGCCTGCGTGACGACGAGCGCGGCGAGCAACGCCGGCGCGAGCAGCTCGACGACCCCCATCAGCCGCTCCGGCAGCCGGCGGCCGCCCAGGACGACCGGCCCGAGTGCTTTCAAGCACGCGGTACCGGCGCCGACCACGATGACCGTCGTCCAGACGGCGCTCACCGTCGTCGCCAGCCGATCAGGCAGGCGGCGCTCGCCGCGACGATCGGAATCCCGGGCCGGGTCACTGGAATCAGGACGAACGCGATCGCCGCAGCGACAACCGCGGCCGTCCACGCGCGGCGCGTCCTCAGCTGCGGCACGAGCAGCGCCAGAAAGAGCGCCGGAAACGCCGCGTCGAGACCGAGGCGCTTCGGATCCCCGAGCGCGCCGCCGCCGAGCACCCCGACCGCGGTGCCGAGATTCCAGGCCGCGTAGAGAACCGCACCGGCGCCGACGATGATCCGGACGTCGAATCCACGGCGACTGGCGACGGCCCATGACTCGTCGACCACGAGCTGCGCGGCGAAGAGCCTCCGGACGAACCCTCCTTCGAATCCCGGCGCGACCGAGATCCCGATCGGGACGTAGCGAGCGTTCAGCAGCAGCCCGGCCGCGATGGCGGTCGCAGTGCCTCCCGCCGCGCCGAGGATCGAAGCGGCCGCGAACTGCGCGGAGCCAGCGAACGTCGTCGCCGACATCGCGATCGCGGGGATCGATCCAATTCCGGCCGACCGCGCGAGCACGCCAAAGGTGGCGCCGAACGCGAATACGGCCACGGCGATCGGCGCGATCAGAACCGCTCCCTCGCGGTAGACGGACGGAGGCCGCGAAGCGGTCAACGCCGAGACGGTAGTCGAGCGGCTCGACTAGACCGCCGCTCTCCGTTTACGCGCGCGCGCGTCTAACGAGGACGCGAACGAGGCGCCGCTCCGCCGCCGAGACGGCGTTCGCAGCGGAAGCGGGAGCGGCGACGTTGAGCGTGATCTCGGTGCGGCTCTTCGCGGCGAAGACAAGGTCCGTGATCACCCGGACCGCCCTTCCTCCCGCCTGAACGGCGATCACCGCACGGTAGAGCGCCGTCCTAGGAGTCACCCGCGGGAAGGGCAGCTTCGTGAACGACACCAGCCTTCCGCTGGACCCGAGCGCCTTGCTCATCGTCCGCCGGAGGCACGGGATCGCCCCCGGAGCGAGGAACGAGCGGCGCCAGTCGAGCGCGACCATGCGACGCGTTCGCAGGATTACGACGAGACTCCCGAACACGAGCGCGCTGCGCCGAAAGGTCGTCTGGGCGGCGCCCGTGATCACGAGGTCAGACACCTTCGGGTGGAAGTTCGGGCAGCTCAGACCGGAGGACAGGTCGGGCTTCGTCGCTCCGCCTTCCCACCCGCTCGAGCCGAGATCGGCGCGGCGCAGGACGACCGCCCGCGCCGCCGCCTGGTCGGCAGGCGTGAGCTTGACGGGCTCCTGGCCGTCGCCGGCAACGGCCAGCGCGCACGCCGCGAGAGCGACGGCACCGAGCGTCGATATCGGCGCAATCCACCTCGTCATCCGCAGATTCCTTCCCCCACTTCTGATCAATATGAGCAAGATTTGAAGTCCTAGCAGCAAGACGGACGCCGTCGTTTTCGCTCCTGACGTTCGTCTAGGCGATCCTAGACCCTCGCTCTTTTTTGGCCGCCTACGCTGACCTCAGGGAAGTCGTCAGTTAGCGCGGGCCCCGGGGGGCCCCTGAGAGGGAGATGGAAAATTGAACAAGGAGTCGTCTGTTTGCGAACTTACATTTGCGCGCGCGTTCGCCGTCCGGGCAACACGCGTGCTTGCCGCAACAGCCTTTCTGATTGCTGTTGCGATGGCCGCGCCGATGCTGGCGCGGGCGGCCAACGAGGCCGCCAACATCGATCAGTGCCGGAACGGGACGATCGCCGCGCCGGCTCAGTGCGCTGACAGCGCCTGGGTGAACGGGAACCTCGGCGAGACGAACTCGCATTACCGCGAGGCCGACTCGGTGCCCTTCCGGGCGACCCTGACCAACATCGATACGTCGGTCGCCTCCCACACGCTCGTGATCCAGTACGACACGCTGCAGAGCGGGAAGCACGCGTACGACTACCTCACGTCGTACAACCGAACCGAGACGACCGCCGACCCGACCACGGGTCTCAGCGGCCTGACCGCGGGCAACTGCTTCCCGATCCCTCTCGACACCACGATTGCGTTCGCAAACCCGAGCTCGACCCAGGCGTCGGGCTGCATCCAGATCTGGAACGGGACGATCACGAACGCCGTCTATGGGACGCTCGACTCGGCCGGCCAGCGGTCGGTCACCGTCACCTTCAGCGCCACCGATCCCACCGTCCTGATCGCCTGGGGCGGCCACATCGCCTCCCAGATCGACTGGGGCGCGGGCAACAGCGCCGGGGCGATCTCCGGGTCGCCGTACCACATGCGACTGCTCACGCTGGACAACACGCAGCTCGGCAACCAGGACCGCTCGCTGAAGGCCGCGGCGATCCTGCCGGTCCCAACCGTTTTCACGACTCAGGCGAATCCGAGCCAGGTCACGCTCGGACAGGGCACGGTGACAGACACCGCGACCCTGTCGGGCTCGAATGGCGCCGTCACCGGCACCGTCAAGTTCTTCGTGTGCGGCCCGTCAGTCTCGAACCCGGACTGCACCTTCGGCGGAACGCAAGTCGGCAACGCCAAGACGATCTCGGGCGGGCAAGCAGTCTCGGATGCCTTTACTCCGTCCGCGCCCGGTCACTACTGCTTCCGCGGCGAGTACACGCCTGACGCCTTCGCGCCGTACTCGCCCGGCAACGAGACCGATCAGACGAACGAGTGCTTCGAGGTTGTCCCGCCGACGACCTCGCTGACCACGGACGCCGGCGGTCCGTACGACATCGGCGCCGGCGGCACGGTCGCCCTGAGCGACACGGCTCACCTCTCCGGCGGCACCAGCAACGCCGGCGGGACGATCACGTTCTCGCTCTTCAGCGACGCTCAGTGCAAGAACCAGGTCGGCAGCGACGTCACCGCCAGCGTCAGCGGCGCCGACGGCAAGGACTATCCGTCGCCGTCGATCACCGTCAATGCGGCCGGCACCTACCACTGGGTCGCCAGCTACAGCGGCGACACGAACAACGACCCGTCCTCGACGGCGTGCCTCGACGAGGGCGAGAACCCGGTCGTCAACTCCCGCCCGACGTCGCTCACGACGGACGCCGGCGGCCCCTATGACATCGGACCGAACGGCACGGTCGACCTGAGCGACACCGCCCACCTCTCCGGCGGCACCAGCAACGCCGGCGGGACGATCACGTTCTCGCTCTTCAGCGACGCTCAGTGCCAGAACCAGGTCGGCAGCGACGTCACCGCCAGCGTCAACGGCGCCGACGGCAAGGACTACCCATCGCCGTCGATCACGGTCAACGCAGCGGGGACCTACCACTGGATCGCCAGCTACAGCGGCGACCCGAACAACGACCCGTCGTCGACCGCCTGTCTGGACGAGGGCGAGAACCCGCACGTCAACGGGCTCGGCGTCAACCTGACGACCGACGCCGGCGGGCCCTACGACATCGGCGCCGACGGCACGGTCGCCCTGAGCGACACGGCTCACCTCTCCGGCGGCACCAGCAACGCCGGCGGGACGATCACGTTCTCGCTCTTCAGCGACGCTCAGTGCAAGATCCAGGTCGGCAGCGACGTCACCGCGAGCGTCAACGGCGCCGACGGCAAGAACTACCCGTCGCCGTCGATCACGGTCAATGCGGCCGGGACCTACCACTGGGTCGCCAGCTACAACGGCGACAGCAACAACAACGCCGCGACGACGGCGTGCCTCGACGACGGCGAGAACCCGGTCGTCAACTCGCTCCAGACCTCACTGTCCACTAACGCCGGCGGCCCGTTTGACATCGGCCCCGACGGGACCGTCGACCTGACGGACACGGCGACGCTCTCGGGCGGCACGAGCAACGCGAGCGGAACGATCACGTTCAAGCTCTACAGCGACGCTCAGTGCCAGAACCAGGTCGGTAGCGACGTCACGGTGGCGGTCGGCAAGGGGGCCGACGGCAAGGACTACACCTCGCCGGCGATCACCGTCTCCAAGGCCGGCACCTACCACTGGGTCGCCAGCTACGACGGCGACACGAACAACAGCGGCTCAGCGAGCGCCTGTGGGGACGACAACGAGAACCCAGTCGTCAACAAGCTCGCGACCTCGCTGACGACCGACGCGGGTGGTCCCTACCGGCTAAGCGGCGGGAACAACCCGTCGGTCGACCTGAGCGACACGGCGACCCTTTCCGGCGGCACGAGCAACGCCGGCGGGAAGATCGACTTCACGCTCTTCGGCCCCGACCCGACGCCGGGCTCGAACCCGGAGGACGACTGCTCCGGTGCGCCGGTCGGAACGGTGTCGGCCAGCGTCGACGGCGCCGACGGCCGGAGCTACCCGTCACCGGCGATCACCGTCACCGAGCCGGGGACGTACCACTGGGTCGCGAGCTACAGCGGCGACGACAACAACGCGGTCTCGGCGAGCGACTGCGGCGCCGAGGGCGAGAACCCGGTTGTCATCGCCCCGCACATCTCCGTCGTCAAGTCGGCCACCGACAACACCGACGAGCAGGTGATCCGGAACGGCGGAACGGCCACGTGGACGATCCAGGTGATCAACGACGGCAGCTCGACGCTGACCGACGTCCATGTAACGGACGCGCAGGCGCCGGGCTGCGCACGGGACAAGAACGACATCGCCGGCCTCGCCTCGATGGCTCCGGGCGACCACCTCAGCTACACGTGCTCGCTCAGCAACGTGACCTCGAGCTTCACCAACGTCGCGGTGGCGACCGGAACTCCGGACGTCGGCGAGGACGTGAGCTCTCAGGACACGTCGCACGTGACGGTCATCAACCCGCACATCTCCGTCTCGAAGACGCCGCACACGCAGACGGTGGCCTTCGCAGGGACGGTGACCTTCACGATCACCGTCACCAACGACGGCGATTCGACCCTGACCAACGTCCGCGTCACCGACGCTCAGGCTCCGGGCTGCTCGCGCACCAGCGCTCAGATCCCGCAGCTGGCCTCGATGGCTCCGGGCGACCATCTGAGCTACTCGTGCACGGTGGCGAGCGTGACCGCCGACTTCACAAACGTTGCGGTCGCGACGGGCACGCCGGCAGTCGGCCCGGACGTGTCGGCAAGCGACTCGGCCGCGGTCACGGTCGGTCCTCCGCCACCTCCGGTCACGCATCCGGCGATCTCGATCGTGAAGGACCCGAAGTCGCAGGTCATCACCCGCGGCGGAACGGCGAACTTCAAGATCACGGTCACCAACACGGGCGACGTCGAGCTGACCAACGTCACCGTCACCGACGCCCGCTCGCCGAACTGCAACCGCTCGATCGGAACTCTCGCTCCGGGCGCTTCCGTCAGCTATACGTGCAAGCGCGCGAACGTCCAGGCGAGCTTCGACAACGTCGGAGTCGCCACCGGGACGGCCGGCGCGACGACGGTCACCGCGCAGGACACCGCACCGGTGACGGCGAAGGCTCCGTTTGTGCCGAAGAAGGTGGTACCGAAGGTGGTCTCGCACAAGAAGCCCAAGGTCACGGGCTGATCAAGACCGAAGCAACGTTTGCCGGGGCGGCCTCGAGGCCGCCCCGGCAAACACCGATAGTGGAGATAGGTGAACGAGTCAGTCTCTGAGAAGCACCGGGCCCACCTGACGCCGATCGCACTTGTCGGCGTGCTGGCAGCGGTGGCGGTGATGCTCCTCTCGTCCACCGCCGCCGCGCACGGACGTGCTTCCAAGGCTCGTCTTTACCCTCAGACGACGAAGCTGACCGACGAGAAGATCGCTCGGTGGGCCGTCGTGATGAAGCCGGCGATCGTGCGAACGAAGCCGAGCCTCGCCGCCCGGATCATCACGAAGCTGCCGACCGGGACGAGCGACGGAACTCAGAACGACGTCCTCGCCCTGGCCCGTGTCGACATCAGTCCCCGCCAGAGCTGGTACCGCGTGCGGCTGCCGATCCTGCCGAACAACACGGTCGGCTACGTCCAGACGCGGTATCTCAGCCCGCTCTTCACGGTGCACACGCACCTCTACATCAACCGCCGCGCGATGTCGGCGACGCTGAAGCGAGACGGGAAGACGGTCTTCACCACACGTGTCGGAATCGGGAAGCCCGCGTGGCCGACGCCGCGCGGCGAGTTCTACATCCGCGACAAGCTCACGAACTTCAACAACCCGTTCTACGGCCCCATCGCCTTTGGGACGAGCGCGCGCTCAGCCGTCCTGACCGACTGGCCCGGCGGCGGCTACGTCGGCATCCACGGAACCAACCAGCCCCAGATCATTCCGGGGCGCGTGTCTCATGGCTGCGTTCGCATGCGCAACGCGGCCATCCTCGCGCTCGCGCGCCTCATGCCGGTGGGCACGCCGGTCTCGATCCGCTGACGGCCGCCAAGGCTCGTCGCGAGGAAGCTGCGCGGCACGCGTGAGAGCTGCACGAGCCGGTACCCCGCGTCGTGAAAGGTGATGCTGTGCCTCAACGGGCGCCAGTCGCCGCCGTTCGCGTGCGCGAGCTTCACGTTCGAGAAGCGGTAACGGAGCGTGTTGCACGCGCGCACGCCTCCGTTCCAGCTCTCGGCCTCGGCCTCCGGGTACCAACGTTCGTGGCTCCCGGGCAAGTGAATCGGCGCGGTCACGGCTTTGCCGTCGAGCCAGACGCGCCACCAGCCGTTCCGACCGGCGGTCTCGAGCACCTTGAAGGTGTGCCGCTGGCCCGGCTTGACAGCCGAGTCGAGCTCGACGTACTTCGGCGCCGAGCCGGCAACCGTGACCTCGTAGTAGATCCGGCTCGTCCGGTCGGAGGGAAACGCGCTGTAGCCGACCTGTAGCCACTCGGCCGCGCCGTGCGGGCCGGCGTCGACGCCCCCGACGCCGATCCAGGCGCCGACGTGGCCGGCCGACACCTCGGGCGGCGCGAGCGCGACGAGCGTCGCCCCCACTCCGTGTGCCTTCGCAACTCCCTGGACACCGGCGTAGGAGTACGGGCTCGCCCCGCACACGTTCGACCTCGAGCTCCGGCCGGCGGCCGCCGTCGTGCCGAGGAGCCCGAAGCTGAGGATTGTCAGAACGAGAAGTAGGCGTCGGGCCAAGCTGACCTCCGGACCGCGGAGACGGAGTTCCGTCCAGTCCGGAGATCGGTCGGCGTCCGGGGTCCCGCATCCCTCGAATCAGGGACGGAGACGTAGGAAGGGCCGCCCTGGAGCGGCCCTTCCTCGACGTGAGCGGTGAAGCCGTTTACGCGTGCGTGTGCGCCACGACGCACTTCGCGAAGGCGTTCGGGCGTGTGCCGTACTTCGTCCGGAAGCCGGCAGGATCGTTGCTCCGCATCGCGCGGCACGTCTTGGATGCGCTCACGAGCGACGCCTTGAGCTTGTTCGTCGCGGCGCCGAGCTTCGTGGCAACGCAATTCCCGAAAGCGTTGCTGAGATCGCTGTTCGTCCCGTAGAACTGGGCGAACGTCTTGCCGTTGTGCGTGGCCGCGAACGTCGCGTCGTTCTGCTCCGTCAGACACGCCGACGCCGCGTTGATCACGGCAGTCGACTGGAAGCGAGCGACGTACGAGACGCACTTGCCGAATGCGTTCCGGTGGTTGGCGTTCGTCCCGAACGACGGAGCGAACATAGCCCCCATCGTCGTCTTGATGGCGCTGCAGGTCCGGGCCGGGTTCATCCCGTTCTGCTCGACCTTCGTGGAGCTCCCCGCCTTCAGCGAGACGCACCTGCCGAAGGCGTTCTTGCCGTTGCCCGTCCCGTAGAACTGGACGAAGGTCTTCCCGCCGTGCGACAGGGCGAACGTCGGGTCGGCCTGCTCGGCGCTGCAGAGCTTGTTGGCGCTCGTCAGGTTCGCCTGCTCGACCTGTGTGAACTTCGAGACGCACTTGCCGAACGCATTCGATGTCCCGGCGGAGCCGAACGCCTGCGTGAACGCGACGGCGCCGATCTTCGCGCGAAGCGAGGCACAGTCCTTCGCAGCCTGCTTGGCGGGCGACGGCGCCGCGAAGGCAGCAACCGGCGCCAGCGCAAACGCTAGCGCGGCGAGGATGGTCAGTTTCTTCATCTCGGTATCACCCCTGAATCCTTCGTTTTCCTCGGTCAGCAGGAGTCTTTCCTCGCACGGAACTAGCTACGCACGACCGTTCGGAACTCTCGTCCTTTTATTACGAACGCTTTACGAAAAGGAGGGTTTCACCGGTTGGGCAGGCTCGTCTCGCGGGTAAAGAATGCTGCGAACCAAGGAGGGCAGAGCATGGTGAAGAGGTTTTCCCGCCGCCGCCCTCGTCGCCATCGGTGCGCTATGACCGCGACAGCAGTCGCGCGGGCGCCGGTGGTCCTAAGCAAGGGAGGTGGTTTTCTATGAGAGGACGTCTGCTGCTTTGGCACTCGGCGCTGTTGCTCGCGTTGGCCATCGGCCTGCTCGTCGCGCCGGCGGCTGCCGGGAAGAAGCCTTCGCCGACCCCGAAGGTCGGGAAGCACGTCCTTCTCGTCGATGACGACAAGGCGCAGTGCAAGAAGGCGGACTTCACGACGATTCAGTCCGCCGTCACCGCTGCCTCGACAGGGGCGACGATCCTCGTCTGCGCCGGGACGTATCACGAGTCCGTGACGATTACGAGGAATGACCTTCGAATTCGTGCCAAGGGAGCCCCGGGAGCCGTCGTCCTGGACGGGATGGCCCAGACACTCACGGCCGGCTTCTACATTCAGAACGCGAGTGGATCCTGATCAAGGGCTTCAGCATCCAGAACTTTCACGAGGCAGGCATCCTGCTCGATAACGGCGACGGAAACAGGATTCGCAAAAACGTCACGACCGGTGCCCATCACGACGGGATCGAGCTCCGGTTGGGCTCCTCGGGGAACCGGATCGAGCACAACCGGTCGGTCGACAACCTCGCGTCCAATGCCTGCGGAATCCAGATCCGAGACGCCGGGTCGACCAGCAACGTGATCCGCCACAACGTGTCGATCAACAACAACTGGGGGATCCGGGTCGGACTGGCGGCTACGGGCAACGCCGTCTTCCACAATCGGTCGATCAACAACCGGGCGTTCGGGATCCTCAATTTCGCCGGTGCGAACGGGACGTCAATCAAGGCCAATCGAGTATTCGGGAATCCGACAGGAATCTCG
>DASQWX010000136.1:0-6069 GCA_035640035.1 Gaiellaceae bacterium | reverse complement strand
CCGCGGGAGCCGGTCGAGCCGATGTACATCCCCGGCCGCAGCCGGACCGGCTCGAGACCTTCGAGAACGGTGATGTCTTTTGCGGTATAGGAAGCTTCAGTCATTAAAAAAGCCCTGCAAATGGGCCAAGACGGGCGTACTCGAAGTCTACCAAACGAAGCGGTCGGAAACGCCTCTCGCGAGGCTCGCCGCAACCGCTCGCGCAACGATTTTGCGCAGATTCTCGTCCTCGATTCCGGCGGCCAGCCGGCGGCCTTCCTCGAGGGCGCGCTCGGGGAGCGGCGGAACGCTCTCCCTCTCGGCCTGTGCGTCCGGCTTCGGGGCTTCCGGGAGCCGCCCAGGAGCGAAACGGATGCGATCGACGCCGAGCCTTCGCGTGATCTCGCTCGCCCTCGCACCGAGCTCGAAAGCCCAGACGGAATCAGTCGTGTTCACATGCAGGGTGCCGTCTCTCGCAACGCGTGCCGGCCAGGCATTGCGCGCGATCGTCTCGCCCACCGCGGCAGGCCAGGCCTCGACGAGCTCGGCGATCCTGCCGACGGGCCCGAAGCGGGCGAGCTCGCGCTCGACCTCGCTCTCGAGACGCTTCACCGCACCACGGTCCCGCCCAGACCGGCCTCGACCTCGACCAGTTGGTCCGGATCGGTCGGCAACGCGGCGGCGCTCGTCGTCGTGATCAGCGCCTGGCCGTAGGCCCGCAACCGTTCCGCCAAGATGCGGCGCCGCTCGGGATCGAGCTCCGAGAGAACGTCGTCGAGAAGCAGCAGCGGCGCGAAGCCGCGGCGCTCTCGAACCAGCTCGGCCTCCGCGAGCAGGAGGGCGAGGACGGCGAGCCGCTGCTCTCCCTGAGAGCCAAAGGCCCGCAGATCACGAGCGCCGGCGAGGATCTCGACGTCGTCGAGATGCGGCCCGATCCCGGTTGCGCCGCGCTCGAGGTCGCGCCCCAGTCGCGCCGTCAGCGTCTTGACGGAGGGCAGTGCGCCGTCGTACCTCAGCGCGGCGTCCGCGAGTCCCAGCTCGCCCGCGCTCGACGCGAACAAAGGCTCCAGCGCCGCAATCACGTCGCGCCGTGCAGCAACAAGCCGGGAACCGAGCTCCACAACGCGCTCGGTCCACGGCGCCAGCGCCTCGCGAGTGCTGTATCCCAGCGAGACACCGCGAAGAGCCGCGTTGCGCTGCGCGAGCGCGGCGCCATATTCCGCCGGAAGGGCAGCCCGAGCCGGCGTCCACCGCCCGAGCGCCCGGTCGAAGTACGCCCGTCTCGCGGCCGGGCCACCTTTGACGACCACGAGCCTGTCCGGCGTGAAGACGAGCGTCGCGATCTCGCTACGTAGGTGCTCGGCCGCTTGAAGACGAGCTCCGTTCAGGCTCGCGCGCTTCGCTGCGCCGGCTCGCAGAACGACGTTCAGCTCGAGGCGTGAACCTGCGCGGTCACCGCTGAGACCGATCCTCGCCCCTTCACGGCCGAAGCGAATCAGGCTCGCGTCGGTGCGGGTCCGCGGCGAGAACCCCTGCGTGCCGACGTGCAACGACTCGAGCAGGTTCGTCTTCCCAGCTCCGTTCGGCCCGACCACGAGGACCAGGCCCGGCTTCAGCCCGAGCTCGAGACGGGCGTAGGACCGGAAATCTGTGAGCGAGACCGTCTCGACGATCAGCCCGCAACCATGCTCAGCCCGCAAGCCGAATCGGCATGATCAGGTACAGGAAGTCGTCGCTTCCCTCGGCCTGGAGCACGCAAGGCCGCAATGGGCTGATCAAGCGAAACCGGATCGTCTCGCCCGTCACCGACTCGATCCCGTCGCGAAGGAACTCCGCGTTGAATCCGATCTCCAGCGGCTCGCCGGTGAAGGCGACCGGGAGCGACTCTTCCGCCTCGCCGACGTCCTGTGTTCGCGCCGACACCGTCAGCTCGCCCTCCGCGAAGCGGAGCCGCAGAGGCGAATTGCGCTGTGCCATGACGGCGATGCGCCGAACCACATCGAGCACCTCGTCCCTCGGCAGGTTGAGCTCGTGCTCGAAGTTCTCCGGGATGAGCTGCTTGTAGTTCGGAAACTGACCGTCGATTCGTCGTGTCGTCAACCAGATCCCGTCGATGCCGAAGACGACCTGGTTCTCTTGCACCCCGAGCTCGATTTGCTCCGCGCCCTGGCCAAGGCGCGCCAGCTCGGCCAGTGCACGCGCCGGCACGATTGCCTCCAGCTCCGGCAGCGCTCCTTCGATCGGTGTTTCCTTGACCGACAGACGGTACGAATCGGTCGCAGCCATGACGAGCTTGCCGGGCTCGAAGCGAACAAGGATGCCCGTGAGAACCGGGCGCGACTCGTCCCGCGAAGCAGACCGGCCGACGCGGCCGATCGTCTCGAGCAACGCGTCTCGCTCGACGCTATGGCGCTCGAGTCCCTCCGCGTCCGGCAGGCGTGGAAAGTCCTCCGCCGTGTACGTGTTCAAGCGAGACTCGAAGGAGCCGCTCGCGACGTGGATCACGCCTTCGTCCGCGCGCTGCTCGATCGAAACCTCGGCCTCGGGAAGCAGCCGCGCCAGCTCGACCAGCAGGCGGCCCGGCACGACCACCGCCCCTTCGCCGTCCACCTGGGCCTCGAGGGACGCCCGCAACGACAGCTCCATGTCGGTCGCGCCGAGCGTCAGCCGGGCCGGCTCCGCGGTGAGGAGAATGCCGCCGAGGATCTGCACCGCCGTTCGCGTCGAGACTCCCCGCGAGACGACCGCGAGCTTCTGGGTGAGCTCTTCGCGCGAGCAGGTGACCTTCATCGTCCCGGAGCTAACCACGGTTTCTGCTTCAAGCATTTAGATAAATCCTCTCGTAGAAGTCATAGGGAGTGTGGACGTCGGGGACGACGGCGCGAGATCGCATAACTGCGCCGTTTGAGACGGGGATGTCGGATGGGGACAAGGGGCTCTTCTTCGACAGGGCTAAAAGGGGGCGCAACAAGCTTCCACACATCTACCGCACTTGTTTGATGCGTGCGGTCAACTCTTGCACGAGGTTGTACACATTGCGGTCCTCACGGATCAGGCGCGCGATCTTCGAGGTCGCATGGATGACGGTTGTGTGATCGCGTCCTCCGAACTGCTTCCCGATCTTCGGCAGTGACGAGTCCGTGAGCTCGCGCGACAGGTACATGGCCACCTGCCTCGGATAGACGATGTTCTGAGACCGCTTGTCCCCACAGAGCTCGTCGAGCGAGAGGCTGAAGCGTTCCGAGATCACTTCCTGGATTCGCTCGATCGTGACTTGCGGGAGGTCTCCTTGAGGGAAGACGTCCTTGAGCACATCTTGAGCGAGCTCCTCCGTCATCGGTCGCCCGGTCAGCGAGCAAAAAGCGACCACTCGCGTGAGCGCGCCCTCGAGCTCGCGGATATTCGTTGAGACGCGACTGGCGATGAACGTGAGCACCTGCTGGTCAGCGTTGATGTTGTCCGCCTGGACGCGCTTGCGGAGGATCGCGATGCGCGTCTCCAGATCAGGCGGCTGGATGTCCGTGATCAGCCCCCATTCGAACCGCGACCGGAGTCGCTCCTCGAGCGTCGCGATGTCTCGCGGCGGGCGGTCGGATGACATGACGATCTGGCTGCCGCTCTCGTAGAGAGAGTTGAACGTGTGGAAGAACTCCTCCTGGATCCGCTCCTTGTGCTCGAAGAACTGGACGTCGTCGACGAGGAGCAGGTCGTAGGTTCGATACCGCTGCTTGAACCCTTCGATGCGCTTGTCCCGAAGCGAGTTGATGAAGTCGTTCATGAACGTCTCGCTCGTGACGTAGCGGACACTGAGGCTGCCAGGATGCTCGCCGACGTACTGGGCGATCGCCTGAAGGAGATGCGTCTTGCCGAGCCCGGTGCCGCCGTAGATGAAGAGCGGGTTGTACGCCTGCGCCGGCGCCTCGGCGACCGCGAGCGCGGCGGCATGGGCGAAGCGATTCGACGAGCCGATCACGAACGAGTCGAAGGTGTACTTGGCGTTCATCCCGAGCCCTGGTTGGGCGGAATGGCCGCGCACGCTCGGTTCGGCGGTCGGCTCGGGTCTCGCGATCGGCTCGGGTCTCGACGGCTTTGTGGAAGGCTCGACGATCTCGAGGCGGACGGCGCGCTCGCCGGCGACCTCGGCGAGCGCTGCGCTGATCAGGTCGAGGAAGTGCCCCTCGATCCACTCGCGCGTGAAGTTATTCGGAGCAGCGAGGACGAGCTCGCCGTCGGTGATCTCGGTGGCGTCGACTTGGGCGAACCAGGTTGAGAACGTGTTCTCGTTGAGCGTCTCCCGGAGCCGACCCGAAATCTCGTTCCAGACCCCTTCTGCAGTCAGCTCGGTTGATCTTTCCACCCTCGCGGGACGCTCCTTGCTCGGCCAAAAAGGAAGCGCGAGCATAGCAATGAGCGACACAACGCTCAACGGCCGATTTGGGCGATCATCCGCCCCGAGAATGCGTGCAATTTGCAGGGGATTTCTGAAAGTCCCACATCTCTGTCCACACCTGTGGATGTGTGTCTGAACGGGCGACGCGGAGAACCCGCGTTTGGCTCAGCAGCGGCGCTTTGTCTTAACCCAATCGACACATTGCTCTGTGGACAAGCGACCCCGAGGCCCTCGTCTATACTGGCGCGGCGGCGGGTTTGCTCGTCGCGCTCTTTTATCCTCCCCTGACTCTTTCGTGAAGCGGACCTACCAGCCCAACGTACGGCGCCGGAAGCGGCGGCACGGCTTTCGCGCCCGGATGGCGACGCGCGCGGGCCAGGCGATTCTGAAGCGACGCCGCGCTCGCGGACGCAAGCGCCTCTCCGCGTAGGCCGCGCCGTCGAAATGCAGCGCCGCCACCGCCTCTCGCGATCGCGGGATTTCGATGCCGTTTATCGCCACGGCCGGTCCGTCTCGACCCGCTTTCTCACCTTGTACTGGTTCGAGCGTGAGGAGGACGACGGCGCGCCGCGGCTCGGGCTCTCTGTTCCAAAGAAGGCTGTCGCGGGAGCGGTCGCGCGGAATCGGATCAAGCGCCGTCTCCGGGAGCTCTGGCGCGCTCGCCTGGAGAGCCTGCCGTGCGATCGCGATTACGTTCTCATCGTTCGCCCGGGGCTGAACGAGGCGGCCGAGGAGCGAGGCGCGGAGTGGCTCGGCGAGCGGATCGACGAAGTCCTCGGGAAGGCAGCAGCATGAAGTACCTCGGCGGCAGCATGAAATATCTCGCGATCGGGCTCGTCCATGTCTACCGCTGGACGATCAGTCCGGTGCTCGGGAATCGGTGCAAGTACCACCCGTCGTGCTCGCAGTACGCCATCGACGCGCTCCGGGAGTACGGCCTCGTCAAAGGCTCGATCCTCGCCGGCTGGCGGCTTCTCCGCTGCAACCCGTGGAGCCACGGCGGCGTCGATTACGCCAAGGACCAAAGGCTCTTCGCGTGATCGTCTTCAGCCCGCTGACGCCGATCGAGCACCTGCTCCGGCATGTGCTCGACTGGATCCACGGGACGATCGGGCTGCCGTGGGCGTGGTCGATCGTCGCGCTCACCATCCTCGTTCGCATCGCGCTCGTGCCGCTGACCGTTCGGCAGATCCACTCGATGCAGGCGATGCAGGCGCACATGCCCGAGATGAAGGCGATCCAGCAGAAGTACAAGAACGACAAGAAGCGTCAGCAGGAAGAGCTGATGAAGTTCTACCGCGAGAACAAGATCAATCCGGCGGCCTCTTGCCTGCCGCTGCTGGCCCAGCTACCGATCTTCTTCGCTCTCTACTTCGTTCTGCGGAACTTCTCGCACCATCCGCCGAAGGGCTCGCTCTCGTGGCTGCACATCGTCCCCAACATCGCCGACCACGCGAACGCGCACTGGTCGGGCTACTTGCTCCTGGTGATCTATGCGGCGAGCCAGGTGTCGTCGACCTACTTCATGTCGGCGACGATGGACAAGACGCAGCGCTACCTGATGATGGTGCTGCCGATCTTCTTCATCACGTTCCTGTTGCGGTTCCCGATGGGGCTCGTGATCTACTGGGTGACGACGAACCTGTGGACGGTCGGGCAGGGGCTCGTCACGCGCCGGCTGACGCAGAAGACGCCGGCGG
>DASQWX010000135.1:0-12124 GCA_035640035.1 Gaiellaceae bacterium | reverse complement strand
CTTGCGGCCCGGCATCCCTCGCGGACGATCGTGCTCTTCCCGCAATCCGGCGACGGAGGGCTCGAGGGGGATGTCTGCTCCGAGTCGTTTCCGATCAGCGAGAGCCGGGTCATCTGCACCGACACGATCCGGATCCGGCTGCACGGGACGAGCGCCGAGCATCCGGCCAGCGTCGTCGAGCCGCTGCTGATCCCTGATCTGCCGGTGTTTCTGCGCTGGCGGGGGTTGCCTGTGTTCGACTCTTCCGCCTTCGACGAGCTGATGGACGTCGTCGACCGGTTGATCGTCGACAGCACCGAATGGCCGGACCTGCCGGAGCCTTACGCAGGGTTCGCCGAGGTCTTCGATCGCGTCGCCGTCTCGGACATCGCCTGGGCGCGGACGAGCCGCTGGCGGCCGATGCTCGCCTCGCTCTGGCCCGGGATCGCCGACGTCGAGCGGATCAAGGTGACCGGGACGGCGGCTCAGGCATGTCTCCTCGCCGGCTGGCTCCGTTCCCGGCTGGGTCGCTCGATCGAGCTCGAGCACGACCCGTCCGACCGCCTGGTCGGAGTCGAGATCGACGGCGAACCGGCGCCGTTTCCGCCAGGGGACCCGCCCCTTCCTGCAGACCTCCTCTCGGACGAGCTCGACAAGCTCTCTCGCGACCGTGTCTACGAAGCCGCGGTGCGAGCGGCCGTCTGACGGCGCCGTCAGACGCGGATGGTTCGCGAAGTTGCGAGCCGCTTGCCCGAGGCGTCGAGTGCCGTGACGGCGGCATAGACAGACCTGTCCAGCAGCTCGATCGCCGTCTCGAAGCCGGTTGCAGGCACCGTCGCCGCGTCGCGCAGGCTGGTTGGGCGAGAGCCGCTGCGCACGTGCCACGCCGCAAGCTCCGTCGAGCCGTTCCAACTCGCGTACAGCCGCGGCCTGCCGTTGGCGCGAGCGCTCGCCAGCCGCGGCCGCGCCGCCGGCCGTCCTGTCCAGGGCATCCGGACGACGCGGTAGGTCTGACCCGCGCGCGGGAGCCGCGCGTCGAAGACGATCGAGCCGTCCTGCGCGAACTCGGTCATGTACGGCTCGCTGCCCCAGCCGACGACGGCATTTCCATTCGGAAGCACCTGCATGCTGCCCATGTAGTGGGCGAGGAGCTTGTGCGGCCGGTGCGTGTACGCCCGCACGAGCGTCGCGCTCATCTTCGCCTCGTCGAGCTTTATGACCAGGCCGCGGGACTGCGGTTCGACGGGGGGTGCGGCACCGTTATCGAAGATCGAGATCATGCTTCCGTGGCCGTGCATGTGCGCGTCGTGCTGCCAGGCGAATTTCGTCCCGTGCCCCATGGCGAAGTTGCTCTTCTTCCCGCCGAGCCGCCAGACGATCTTGCCGGTCTGGCGGCTGACCTTGTAGACGGCCCAGGTGTTCCTCGCGCAGATGATCCAGTCGCCATCGGGGGCGACATCGATGGAGTTGATGTGGAAGTAGTCGAACCGCGGCCCGACGCCGACATGGGTTTCGTCGAAGCCGACGTGGTCGATGCTGCGCCACTCGAACAGGACCCGGGCGCTCGGGATCTCGACCTCCTGCGCGATCCCGTCGATGACTGTGTGCCGGCGCCTGCCGCTGCGCCCGATCAGGTTGCGCGTGACCTTTCCCCACGCAGTGATGAGCGCCGTCCCATTTGGCGTCAGCACGAGCTCGTGCAGATCGCCGCCGCGACGGCGCCCAGCCGGGAAGCGAGCGATCTCTTGGTACGAGCTGTCGACGATCACGTGCTCTCCGAGCCCCAGCCCCGGCCCGACGTCACCCTCCCACCATGTGAGGACGGGCTTCCCCTTGTAGAGCGCCGCGCGGAGGTTCATCGCCGTCTTCTCGGTCCGGCGAAACCAGACGACGTGGCCGGCATTGTCGACGATCATCGTTCCGCGCTGCCCCGGCCCCGACGAAGGCGCGAGCAGCAGATAGCCGTCGCCGGTTGTCCGGGCCTTCTTCATGACCCTTACGACGGGCGGCTGGAGGTCCGGATGCGACCGGAAACGGTATGCCTTACCGGCGACAGGCCGCGCTATGAGCCTCGCGGCGTCGGCGCCGTCGTCGAGCAGCCGAGAGAGCGCCGACGCGCCGCCGCCGACTGCGGCGAGGCCGGCCGCCCCGGCTCCCGCGCGGCGCAGGAGCTCCGCCCGTGTGATCGGATCCTGAAACATCACGCTCCATCCCTTCGGGGTGGATCGCGGATGAAACCACGGTTGACGATTCCGTGCCCGCGCGTGACGTAAGCCGCCGTCTGCGGCGTAATAAGGGCGTGTCAGCGAAGGAACAGACCTTCGCCGCCATCGCCGAGCAACACCTCGACGACGTCCTTGGCTATCTCGTGTACCTGACTGCCGACCACACCCTCGCCGAAGACCTCACGGTCGAGACGTTCGAGCGCGCGCTCCGGCGCTGGAACCGTTTCGACCCGAGGCGCGGCGGGGCGCGCACCTGGCTGTGCCAGCTTGCGCGCTCGGCGGCGCTCGACCACTTCCGCTCCGAGGCGAGGCGCCTGCGGCGCGAAGACCGGTACGCGGTACGCGAGCTACGCGAGGTCCCGCCGCCGAGCTTCGGCGAAGGTCTCTCCGCCGAGCTCGAGCACGCGCTCGCAGAGCTGTCCCGGGCAGAACGCGAAGTCGTCGTGCTGCGGGTCGTGCTCGAGCTGGACGGAGAGACCGCCGCCCGAATCCTCGGAATCAGTCCGAGCGCGTGCTCGACGCGGTTGAGCCGTGCGCTCCAGAAGCTGGAAGGAATGGTGAGTGCCCATGCTGTCGCCTGAGCTCGCTGCCGAACTGCGCACGGCGCGGCCGATCGCCTCTTCCGGGCTCCGCCAACGCGTGCTCGAGGTCGCCGCTCGTGAGGAGCCGCCGCGGCGCAGGTTCTCGCTCCCGCCGGTGCGGCGGGCGGCGCTCATCGCCGTTCCGGCCGCGCTGGCGATAGCCGCCGGCGGAGCACTCGTGCATGGACTCGTCAATTCCGGACCACCCTCAACGCCAAAGCCGAGGGCCGAAGCAAGCGGTCTGAGAACTCCGACGACGCAGCCGAATGTCGGCTCGGCGATCGTGCCGCGCGCCGCGAGTTCGAAGACGTCGGCACTCGACAAAGGCTTCAGCGCTGTCGTTCCGAACGCGACTGGGCGGCTCCAGCAGTACGGCGCCTCCCTTCGCATCCGGGTCAAGAATCTCGAAGCGCTCTCCGACGCAACGAAGCGCGCGATGCGGTTCGCCCGGTTCGTGGGCGGCTACGTCGCCTACGTCCGTTACACGAACCCGGCGCACGGCCGCGGCGCCGCGTCGCTGATCGTGCGGGTCCCGGTCGACCGCGTCCAGGACGTGATCGCCGAATACTCGAGCCTCGGAACGATCCTCGCCCAGAACGTGTCGGTCGCCGACGTGACGAAGGCCGTCGAGGAAGCGGCGCGGGAGATCGCACGGCTGAAGACGGCGATTGCGCGGATCGAGGCCGGTGGGGTCACGCCGGCCGAGCAGTACCGACTGCAGGAGCTGCAGGCGCGACTCGCGTACCTGACGAAGTACAAGGCGGCGAAAGTCAGGCGGGCCCAGCTCGCACGCGTGGTGCTCGAGCTGACGACGAAGCCGAAGCAGGGTGCCGCTCCGGCGAGCCGTTTCGACCGGACGATGAGCGACGCTGGGGGCGTCCTGCTGCGCGAGGCCGAGATCCTGCTCTACGCGCTGATCGTCGCCGGCCCGCTGTTCCTCGTCGGGCTCGGCGCGTTGATGGTCGGGCGGGTGCAGCGGCGGCGCTTCGAGCAGCGCGTGCTCGAGCGAACGTAGGAGGGCCTGGCGAAACAGACTCTGTGCCGCCGCGCCGCGCTGCTCGCCCCAGGCGGCGTCCTCAGTCGCGCCAATAGCTTCGTGCTATTGACGCTCCCTGCGTCCTTGCCTGGCTGGGAACGACCATCGCACCCCGGCGACGAGCGCCGTTCCGCCAGACCCTCCTAGAACGAAATCCAGCCGGGGAGCCTGCCGCCGCGACTGACCGCCGCGTACTCGACGCGGTAGGGGACTCCGTTCAGACTGCCGCTGGTCACGATCAGGACGACCCGGCGGCGCTCGCTCTCGTTGCGGAAGAGGGTCGAGAGCACCACTCCTCGTCCTGGCCTGAAGCGCTTTCCGGCGATCTGTCGCCCGTGCGGGCCGCCGGCGACGAGCGTGACCTCCGGACGCGGGCCGTGGCCGTAGGGGACCGACACGACCAGGCCGCGCGCGCTCCGGGGCACGCTGATGGGTATGTAGTGCGCCGACAGCCCGAAGACACCGCGGATCAAGGTCTTCCGAGGTGTGGTCGAGCTCTTCAGCGAGTACGGATCACCAAGCGGTAGGCCGCGTCGATACAGGTTCAACGAGAAACGGGTGAAGACGTGGTCGAGCGAGCCGACGCCGCTCTGTCGAAGCGCGGTGTCGAGCTGCTTGACGCCGACGCGCGTCGACACGCCCCGGCGATCGTCCGCCGCGAGCTGGGCGAGATAGCGCGGGAGGATCTTCGAGCTCAGACGGGCGAGGTACGTCCACCACCACGCACCTCCGTAGCAGTGGGCGCACGACCCGCGCTCGTCGTAGAGCGGCAGCCACGGCGTTTTCAGCCACGCGTTGAGGTAGTCCGTCATCAGATGGTCCTTCACCTGCGGGAAGACCAGTATCGAGAGGGCACTCGCGCTTCCTTCGAATGCCCAGAGCGGGACCTTGTCGCTCGTGACGTACGAGAACTGGATCAGGTGGAACAGCTCATGGGCAACCGTGATGTCGACGCTCCCGTAGGGGTTCGTCGCGCCGGTGTCGAGCTTGGGAGAGACGAGGACGAACGTGCCGCCTTCCGCGTGCGCTTGCAGCAGGGTGAAGCCGAAGACCCCGGTCGGGAGCGTGTCGATGTAGATGTCCGGTTTCGAGTCCGGGCCGGCGGTGTCGGGGAGGGGTCGCTTGAAGCCGTGACGCTCGTAGTAGAGAAGGGCGATGTCGGCGGCCGCACCGACTTGCTCGACGTAGTCCGGATACCCGTCGCCGTTCGCGTCCGTCAGCGGCGGCGCCTGCGGGCCGGTCGTCACGTAGTGGACGACCGCCCGTGTCGTCACGTACGGGGGCGCCTCGGGAGCCGTGTACGCGTACTGCCCGCCGTTCGTCGGTCTGAGGACGATCGACGGGCTCGCGGCGAACGCAGAGTGCGCGGTCGAGAGCGCGAACGTGCACGCAGACGCGAGGACGAGGATGCGGGCCACACGCATTCCGTGAGAGTGTCGGCAGGCCGCGGAGGGTCGGCCTCACTCGTTCGGGTGACCCTGCTCGCGCGAAAGCGCGCGCTCCAGCGCCGCGCCCGCTGCAAGAACGAGCGCATCGTGTCCGGTCGGCGCGGCGAGTTGGACGGATGCCGGCAGCCCTTCCTCGGCAGGCCCGCACGGCAGGGCCAGCGCCGGCCAGCCCGTCAGATTGAAGAGGGCGGTGAGCCTCGTGAGGACGGTGCGCGTGCCGCGGCCGTACAGCGGCGCGACGCAGGGAAGCGTCGGTGTCAGCAGGAGATCGAAGCCGTCGACGGTCTCGCGAACCTCGTCACGCAACCTCTCGCGAAGCCGCTCCGCGGCGATGACCTCCCGGTCGGTGAGCTCGTACGCGGCCTCGAGTGACCGGCGTACGTCGTCGCCGTAGTCCTCGGCCCGCTCGGGGTAGAGGCCGGCGTGCGACTCGACGACCTCGCGACGGAAGGCGGCGCCCCATTCCTCACGGTCCGGAACCGTGAGCTCGACCTCCCCACGATTCAGGACGAGCGCCGCCGCCTCGTCCACGCGGGTGCGGACGAGCGGATCCGCTTCGTCGAGCCAGGCGACGGCGACCCGCAGCTCGGAGAGCTCGACGTCTGTCGGCTCGAACTCCGGCACGAGCGCCTCCATCATCCGAACGCACTCCGCGACGTCGCAAGCCATCGGCCCGGCGTGGTCGAAGCTCGCGGCCAGCGGGAAGCAGCCGTCGATCGGAACGAGCCCGAAGCTCGGCTTGAAGCCGACCACACCGCAGCAGGCGGCCGGGATCCGGATCGAGCCGGCGGAGTCGGAGCCGAGCGCGGCGTCGGCAAGCCCGGCCGCGAGTGCCGCGGCGGAGCCACCGCTCGAGCCGCCGGCGATCCGGCCTTCGGCGCGAGGGTTCGGCACCGCGCCGTAGTGCGGGTTCTCGGAGGTGACGCCGTACGCGAACTCGTGAAGGTTCGCCTTGCCGACGTTCACGTAGCCGGCCGCCTCCAGGCGGAGGACCGATTCGGCCGTCCGTTCCGGAACGTGCTCGGCGAAGATCGCGGAGCCGTAGGTCGTCCTAAGCCCCGCGGTGTCGAATAGGTCTTTGACGGCCAGGCGACGCCCCGAAGCGGCCGCCTCGACCTCAGTAATAAAGATTTCGTCAGTCGAGGGCGAGATAGACGTACGCGACGAGGACGGTCGCCCCGAAGAGGAGGACAACGAAGCCGAAGAGCGCGAGCCCGAAGATCATGTTCCGCCGCGCGAGCGCGGCCGCCGGATCCGCGGGCGCGTGGACGGTCTGTGGGGGCGCCGGCTGAGGAAGGGGCTCGGTCACAGGGCGGCGTCCAGGGCCATCGCTGCGAAGAGCAGCGCCAGGTAGAGGAGCGAGAAGTGGAAGAGGAGCGCCGCCCGGCGCGGCGTCGGCGCGCGACGCAGACCGAGCGCCATCGCGAGGAAGAGAGCGCCGAGCACGAGCGCGGCGACGAGATACGGAACGCCGAGCGTCCCCCACAGGAACGGCGCCGCGGTCACGGCGACGAGGACGGCGGAGTAGAGGACGATCTGCTTCGTCGTCTCCCGCTCGCCCCGGACGACCGGAAGCATCGGCACGCCGGCCGCCTCGTAATCGCGTCTGATCACGAGGGCGAGAGCCCAAAAGTGCGGTGGCGTCCAGAAGAAGACAATCGCGAAGAGGAGCAGCGCGGCCACGGTGACATCTCCCGTTGCCGCCGCCCACCCGACAAGGGGCGGGACGGCTCCCGCAGCGCCGCCGATGACGATGTTCTGCGGCGTCGAGCGTTTCAGCCAGCGCGTATAGACGAACACGTAGAAGAGGTTCCCGGCAAGCGCGAGCAGGGCCGTCAGCACGTTGACGACACTGGCCAGCAGGACAAAGGAGAGCGCCGAGAGCGCCAGACCGAACTCGAGCGCATGCGTGGGCGAGACGCGCTCGGCCGCAACCGGTCGTTCGTCGGTGCGCCTCATATGGCGGTCCAGGTCGCGGTCGAGGACGTGGTTGAGAGCGCTTGCGCCGCCGCACGCGAGCGCTAGCCCAACCATCGTCGCGGCGAAGAGCCACGCTGCCGGGAAACCGCGGGCGCCCACGACCATTCCGCACGCGCCTGTGAGCAGGAGCAGGCTCATGATTCTCGGCTTCGTCAGCGTCACGTAGTCGCGCGCCGATGCGGGCGCGACCGGTTCACCCCTGAACGTCGCCGCGGTCGCAACCAACGCGGCCGCGAGGGCAAGCGCCGCGAACGCGATGTGGAGCGGCCGGCCGGTGACGAGCGCCGCGGCGACGAGGAGCGCGAGTGCCGCTGCGGACGGGCCGAGCAGGCGCCGGTGGGCGACCCAGGCCGCGGCGAGGAGCGCTGCAAGCGGCGGCACGGCGACCGCCGCCAGTACGCGGTGCGCGGTGTGAAGGGAAAGCGCCCCCGAGGCAACGGCGAGTGCTGCCGCGGCCGAGGCGCCGACGGCGATCAACCGCAGCCACGGCCCCGGCCGGACGTCAGGCACGCGCCATCCCCTCCTGCAGGCGGCGGCGGAGATCACGGAGCGGCCGCGCGCTCGTCACGTACGGAATCTTCTCGAAGTTGTGCGGCGGCGGCGGCGAGCTCGTGTACCACTCGAGCGTGTCGGCGACCCACGGATCGTGCCCGGCCCGCTTCCCGACCCGAGCCGTTCTCGCAACGTTGACGATGAAGACCAGGGTGCCGACGGCCATCACGAAGGCGCCGATCGTCGAGACCAGGTTCCAGGCCGCCCACCAGCCGTGGTGGTTGTACGTCCAGATCCGCCGCGGCATCCCGAGCAGGCCGAGGAAGTGCTGGGGGAAGAACGCCAGGTTGATGCCGATGAAGTAGAGCCAGAAGTTCAGCTTCCCGAGACGCTCATCGAGGAAGCGGCCGAACATCTTCGGCCACCAGTAGTAGAAGCCAGCGAAGAGCGCGAACGCCGAGCCGCCGAAGAGCACGTAGTGCATGTGCGCGACCACAAAGTACGTGTCCGTCACTTGCCAGTCGAACGGGAACGCCGCCAGGAAGATCCCGGAGATCCCGCCGATCGTGAAGACGCCGACGGCACCGAGCGCGAACAGCATCGCCGTGTCGAGGATCAGGTTGCCTCGCCAGGTCGTCGCGATCCAGTTGAAGATCTTGATTCCGGTCGGGACGGCGATCGTCATCGACGAGAGCATGAAGAAGATGTTCAGCGCGTTCGGCAGCCCCACCGAGAACATATGGTGCGCCCAGACGAGCATCGAGTAGAACCCGATCGCGACGGTCGAGAAGGCGATTGCCTTGTAGCCGAAGATCGGCTTGCGCGAGAAGACCGGGATCACCTCGGAGAGGATCCCGAAGGCGGGTAACACCATGATGTAGACCTCGGGATGCCCGAAGAACCAGAACATGTGCTGGTAGAGGACGGCGCTCCCGCCCTCACTCGGTAAGAAGAAGTGCGTCCCGGCGTGGCGGTCGAGGAGCAGCAGCGTCAGCGTCGCACCCAGCACCGTCAGCGCGAGCAGGATCAGGATCGCGTAGATCTCGATTGCCCAGACGAAGAGCGGCAGCCGCATCCAGCTCATCCCGGGCGCCCGCATGTTGTGGATCGTGACGATGAAGTTGATCGCCCCGAGGACGGACGAGATCGACGTCAGGTGGATGGCGAGGATCCAGAGGTCCTGTCCTTTGCCCGGCGAGAAGGCGCTCTCCGATAGCGGTGGATACGAGTACCACCCGGCACGCGCGGCCCCGCCGCCGGCGAACCAGCTGGCGTAGAGGACGATTCCGCCGAGCAGGTAGAACCAGTACGAGAGGGCGTTCAGCCGCGGGAAGGCCATGTCCCGGGCACCGATCATCAGCGGGACGAGGAAGTTCCCGAGCCCCGCGAAGATCGGGACGACGACGAGGAAGATCATCGTCGTCCCGTGCATCGTGAACATCTCGTCGTACGTGTTTCGCGTGAAGACGTGCTCGTTCGGACGCGCGAGCTGCGACCTCATCAGCAGCGCGATGATCCCGCCGGCGACGAAGAAGACGAGGCTCGTGACGATGTAGAGGATCCCGATTCGCTTGTGGTCGACCGTCGCGAGCCAGCTCGAGAAGCGGCCCCGCGAGACGATCGTCGCGGCGGGGGCGGGCTCGACCCTAACCGCCACCGGTCGCCCCCGCGAACCGCTTGACGTACTTGAGCAGTGCGTTCATCTGCCGGTCGTTCCAGCCGCGGCCGACAGGCGGCATCTGGCCTCGCCCGGTCTGCAGCAGCGTCTTGATCGCGGCCGGCTGGCCGAAGATCGGGTTTCCGCGCAGGTCGGGCCCGAACGCTCCTTGGCCGTTGAAGCCGTGACATGTGGCGCAGACGCCGTCGAAGGTCATCTTCCCCAGGTCCGAGGTCCCGCGTGACTGCGCGTTGGCCTCTCCGCCGTACCAGGACTCGAAGCTGCCGCTCGGGAGCACTTCGACCGTAGCCAGCATGTGTGGATGCTCGTAGCCGCAGAACTCGCCGCACTGGCCCTGATAGGTGCCGGTGCGCTCGGCCTGGAAGTAGAGGTGGTTCGTCTTGCCCGGGATCGCGTCGAACTTGCCCTGGAGCGCCGGGATCCACCAGCTGTGGTCGACGTCCTCGGACTTGATCACGAGCTTGATCTTGCGGTGGGCCGGAATCCTCATCCGCTCGACCTGGATGACGCCGTTCGGATAGATGAAGTTCCAATAGAACTGACGGCCTTCGACCGTCACCGTCAGGGGTTTGCTCGCCGCGCTCGCCGAGCCCGCGCTGTTGATCCCGGGAAGCTTGACGAGGACGAAACTGACGATCGCAGCGAGGATCACGATCGGGATCGCGGTCCAGATCAGCTCGAGGCGCGTGGCCCCGTGGATCTGCGGCCCTTCGAGCGTTCGTGAGCGGCCGCGGTTCCGGAACCGGAAGACGAACAGGATCAGGGCGCCCTCGACGACGACGAAGATCGCGCCGGTGATGGCGATCAGCAACCAGTAGATGTCCTCGATCCTGGTCGCCTGGGACGAGTCAGGGCCACGTGGCGAGAGCCCCGCGGGATCACCTGCCAGGGCGACATGGACGAGGACGAGCCCGAGCAAGGCGATGACGACGAGGACTCCGGCTCTCCTCCGCACGCGCGGGGCATTCTATGGAGGGTGAGCGAGCGGACGCGCGTGCAACTCCCTGCTGGTATCGGGTCGCACTTTCAGGTCTTTCTCAATGGCGTCCCGCAGGAGGAGGGCCGCGATTTTCGGCGCGAGGGGCACTCGCTCGTGTTCGAGAAGCGGCTCGCGCGCGAAGGGCGGCTCGGCTTCTGGCGCTGGCTGTCGCTGTTCCTCGGCGTCGCCGGGACGTACCGGCAGAACGACAGCGTCGACGTCGTCTACGAGGCAGGCGGGCGGCGCGTGGTTGCCACGGGGCTGCCGCTGATGCCGGAATAGGGACTGGCCACCCGCAGGGTGCCTGTCCCTGCAAGCGGTTGGGTACTGCGGACGGTTACAGGAACAGACCCCTACGGGGTCAGTCCCGCTGGTTCTCCTGTTCCTCCCGCCGCTCGTCGGGCGTGGTGCCTTCCTGCGGAGCGCCGCCCGGGCCGCTCATGACCGTCCCGCCTTCTTCGACCACGTCACGCGGATCGGCCGTGCGGTACTCGTGGGACTGCAGACCGCCGCGCGGGTCGTCTTCCCGCTCGAGCGCCCCCGGGTCCGTCTCCTGCTTCGCGGCGCGGCCGCGGCTACGGCCGAAGATGCGGTCGAGGAAGCCCACAGCCGGAGTTTACGAGGACTCGCAGCCTTGACTTCGGACGCGTGCTCTCGTTTTATCGGCCTGCAAGCAGTGGGAGTGGGCTTGGACAAGCAGGCGGTCGAATCCACTACGGCGCTCGCGGCCGAGCGCCCATCAGCGAAGCCGGGCGTTCCGGTCGTTCGCGCCGAGGCGATCCGGAAGAGCTTCGGGGACAACCTTGTCCTCGACGGCGTCGACCTCAGCGTCGACTCCGGTGAGGTACTCGTCGTCATCGGCCCGAGTGGCAGCGGCAAAAGCACCCTGCTGCGCTGCATCAACCTGCTCGAGCCGATCGACAGCGGCCGGATCTTCTTCGACGGAGAAGAGATCACGGCCCGTGGGGTCAAAGCCTCCCAGGTTCGGCAGCGGATCGGGATCGTCTTTCAACAGTTCAATCTCTTTCCGCACCTGAAGGTGATCGACAACTTGACGATCGCACCGCGCCGCGTCCGCAAGCTGCGGCGGTCAGAGGCGCTACCCCGCGCGCGGGAGCTGCTCGACGTCGTCGGCCTCGAGGACAAGGCGCATGAGTATCCGCATCAGCTCTCCGGCGGACAGCAGCAGCGGGTGGCGATCGCGCGCGCGCTGATGATGGCACCGCACGTGATGCTGTTCGACGAAGTAACGTCGGCGCTCGATCCCGAGCTCGTCGGCGAGGTGCTCATCGTCATGCGTGATCTCGCTCGAACCGGGATGACCATGATCGTGGTCACGCACGAGATGCACTTCGCTCGCGACGTCGGCGACCACCTGCTCTTCATCGACCACGGACGGATCGTGGAGCAGGGTAAGCCGGCGGCCGTGCTCGACCACCCCAAGGAGGAGCGGACGCGCCGTTTCCTGCGCCGCTCTCTTCAGCTGGCCGAGTCACTCGAGGAGCTGACGGTCGAGGAAGTCACAACCGAGGGAGAAGGAGGACCGGAATGAAACGACTGCTACTCGCGCTCGCGGCCGCGGCCTTCGCGGCTTCGGCCTTCGCGGCTTGGACGATCGCCGCGCCGGCGACGAAGGCGAAGCCCTCGGCGAAATCGGCGCTGCCACCGCTGCCCGCAGCGGTCAAGCAGCGCGGCCGCTGGGTGATCGGCGTCAAGTGCGACTTCC
>DASQWX010000134.1:0-14923 GCA_035640035.1 Gaiellaceae bacterium | reverse complement strand
CCGAGAATCGCTGCCGTCAGGAGAAGTTTTCGACCATGCGAACGGCGCTTCCGGTCCGGCCGCACGGACTGCTGGGGGGCTCGCCAGAACAATTTCGACCTCCGCGTCCTTCATCGGCAGCACCCGGCGGCGCTTGAGGCTCAAAAACATCGGTTCTTGACATATCCAGTCGCGTACGCTGGAGGCGTGAACGCGACGGTCGAGCCCGCGCGTCAGGACGAGGCGCGGGCCTGGTGGCTGCGAGCGTTGCTCGTCGCTCAGGCGCCGCGCGCGGTCTTCGCAGCGCTCCGCGACGATTCGCGCGAGGCGGCGGACGACCGGCAGGACACGATTGCGGCGGTGGCGTTCTTCGCCGGTTTGGCGCTGACGCTCGTGACGAGCCAGGCGGCATCGTTCGCGGACGACCCGGCCCGAACCGGAATCGTGATTCCGGTCTGGCTCTTCATCGCCGGGTCGCTCGTCGCGCTTGTCAACTACTGGCTGGCCGGCGGTGTCCTCTATCTCGCCCTGAATTGGCTCGGCTCGCGCGGCAGTTACCGGCAGGCGCGCCACCTCCTCGCGCTCGCGGCCCTACCGTTTGCGCTTTCACTCGTGCTGCTGCCGGTGCGCCTCGCCCTCTACGGGGACGACATCTTCCGCAGCGGAGGCTCGGACGCGGGGTCGGGCGCGCACGTCTTTCCCGTGCTCGAGGCCGGGTTCGGGCTCTGGTCGTTCGTCCTGCTCGCGATCGGGATCCGTGTCGTCCACGGTTGGACGTGGCCGAGAACGGCCGGTGCGGTGCTCGCCTTCGGCGTCCTCGTGGTCGTCGCCGACCTAGCGCTGAGCGTGCTCGGCGCTTAGGTCTGTTTCGAACTCGGACAACTCTTCGTCGGGGATCGAATACGTGTGCTGCTCGTCCGGGAAGCGCTGTTCGCGGACCTCGGTCGCGTAGCGCTCGAGGGCGCCCCGGATCTCGGTCGCGAGATCCGCGTACCGCTTGACGAAGCGCGGCGCGCGGCCCTCGTAGAGGCCGAGGAGGTCGTGGTAGACGAGTACCTGTCCGTCGGTGCCCGCGCCGGCGCCGATCCCGATCGTGGGCACCGCCAAGGCTTCGGTGATTCGTTCGGACACGGGCGCCGGGACGGCCTCGAGCACGACGGCGAAGCAGCCTGCGGCCTCGAGCGCGAGGGCGTCGTCGTAGAGCTGGCGGGCCTGTTCGGCCGTGCGGCCCTGCGCCTTGAAGCCGCCGAGCACCGTCGCCGATTGCGGCGTTAGTCCGACGTGGCCCATGACGCCGATGCCGGCGCCTGTGATCGCCCGGACGCGGGAAAGAGACGGCCCGGCACCTTCGAGCTTGACGACGTCGGCACCGCCTTCCTTGACGAACCGGACCGCGTTATGCACCGCGTCGTCGTCCGATGCCTCGTACGAGCCGAACGGCATGTCGCCGATGATCAGCGGCCGCTTCGCCGCCCGGGCGACGGAGCGGGTCAGGAAGAGCATCTCGTCCATCGTCACGGGAACCGTCGAGTCGTGGCCGAGCACGACCATCGCCGCCGTGTCGCCGACGAGGATCAGGTCGATTCCGGCCGCGTCGGCGAGACGCGCCCCAGGGGCGTCGTAGGCCGTGACCATGACGATCTTGTCGCCGCGGCGCTTCATCTCTAGCAGTTCCGGGAGCGGCAATTTGCCGGCCGCGGGCGTGGCGGGACCGGGCTTCTGGGGACGAGTGCTCATAGCGGCTCCTTGGAGAGGACGATGTTGTCGATCAGACGGGTCTTACCGACGCGGACGGCGGCGGCGAGGACACGCGGCTCGAACTCGGCAACCTCGACGTAGTCGACGTCGAGGCCGTCGAGCTGCGCTCGGGCAGCCTTCGGATCTTTCGTCGCGAGCGCCCGCGGCAGCGCGAGCGCGCGCTCGCGCTCTTCCGCCGAGAGGTACGCGTTGCGCGAGGAAAGCGCGAGCCCGTCGGCGTCGCGCACCGTCGGGACGACACGGATCTCGACTTCGTGATCGAGATCGCGAACCATCCGCTTGAGCACCGCAACCTGCTGCGCGTCCTTCTGGCCGAAGTAGGCGCGGTCGGCGCGGACGATGTTGAACAGCTTGAGGCAGATGGTCGCGACGCCGCGGAAGTGGCCCGGACGGAATTCGCCCTCGAGCACGCGGCCGAGCTGCTCGACCTCGACCCAGGTCTGGAAGCCGGGCGGGTACAGCTCCTCGGCGGCCGGGACGAAGAGGACGTCGACGCCGGCGTTCTCCGCCAGCTCGGCGTCCCGTTCCTCATCGCGGGGGTAGGTCGCGAGATCCTCGTTCGCGCCGAACTGGGCCGGGTTGACGAAGACGCTCGCGACGACGATGTCGTTCTCCTCGCGCGCGGTGCGGAAGAGGGCGAGGTGGCCGTCATGAAAGGCGCCCATCGTCGGCACGAGCCCGACGTGACCCTCGTGGGGCTCTGCGTGAAGCTGGCCGATCGTCCGCACGACCTTCACGGCCGAGTCGCCTCCGCCAGGACGTCGTACAGCGGCTCGAGGTCGGGACGGGTCGCGCGGATCGCCTCACGGTGCGCGTCAACGGTCTCCCAGTCGCCGCGCTCGATCGGCCCGGTCAGCTCGAAGCCGTTGTCGATTGTCCGCCGCATCAGTGGCACGAGTGCCTCCGGCGGCGCTCCCGCAGCGCTAAAAAGCTCGGACGCCGCCTTGTGCAGGGTCACGAGGTAGTTCGAGGCGATCGCCGCGCCGGCGTGGTAGAGCGGCCGTGCCTCATCGGCGAGGTCGAACGGCTGCAGGCCGAGCAGCCGTGCAAGCGCGAACCCCTGCTCGCGCGCCTCCGGGCTCTCGGCCGTGACGGCGGCGAAGGAGCCGTCGAGCTGCTCCGGCCCGCGCGCGCGTGTGAACGTCTGGAGCGGGTGAAGGCCGAAGCGCCGGGAGTGCGGGTCGAGCGCGGCGAGCGGCGTGCCGCCGCTGACGTGCGCGATCCAACGGACCTGTCCCGGGGCCAGACCCCGGGCCACGTCCGGAATCGCCGCGTCCGGAACGCAAAGCAGCGTCAGCTCGGCATCGTCTTCGCGCAGCTCGACACCGCGCTCCTCGAGGCGCGCGGCAACTGTCGAGCCGACTCGGCCGCGACCGATCACGTTGACGCTTTCGAACATCTTGTGGCTCCAGTTCCGTAGCGGATACCGGGCGCGATCCAGTGTAACGAGGGCTTGATGGCACTCGTCCGCTGCTATGCCTACACTCTCGCGGCGATGCCGATCTACGAGTACGTATGCATGGAGTGCGAGTCGCACTTCGAGGAGCTCGTCCGGAACGGTCACGACCCTGACTGCCCGGACTGCGGCGCCGAGAACGTGCGCAAGCAATTCTCCGTCTTCGCGACTCACGGCACCGCCGAGCAGCCGAGCTTTGGCGGAACGTCAGGCGGTTGTTGCGGCGGAAGCTGTGGCTGCCACTGACCGCGCGCTCTCGCCGGCATCGGCTTCGCCGACGCCTGACGCCCCTGCCGGCACCGTGCTCTCCGGGCCCGCGCAGGACAGCACTGTGCCCTCCGGCCCGGCACCGGCAGTGGCGCCCGAGAACGCCCGGACGCTAGCCGCCTTTGCGACCGAGGTCGCCGGCTGCACGAAGTGCCGGCTCGCACAGGGGCGGACGCAGGTCGTCTTCGGCGTCGGCAATCCGAGCGCTGATCTGATGTTCGTGGGCGAGGCGCCGGGATTCCACGAAGACCAACAGGGATACCCGTTCGTCGGCCAGGCCGGGAAGCTCCTCGACCGCCTGCTCGCGGGAATCGGCCTCGAGCGCGATCAGGTCTACATCGCGAACGTGCTCAAGTGCAGACCGCCGGGAAACCGTGACCCGCAGCCGGACGAGATCGAGGCGTGCGAGGCACACCTCTTCCGCCAGATCTCGCTGATCGAGCCGCGCGTCGTCGCGACGCTCGGCAACTTCGCGACGAAGCTTCTTTCCGGCAAGCCGACAGGCATCACGCGCGTGCACGGCACCGAGCAGGAGACGACGCTCGGGGGGCGCCGGGTGCTCCTCTACCCGCTCTACCACCCGGCCGCCGCGCTCTACACGCCGGCGATGCTGAAGGTGCTCGAAGCCGATTTCGCTCGACTCCCGGAGCTGCTCGGCCGCTCGGTCGAGGACCCCGAGCCCGCGTCGCCGCTCGCTCCGATCGCGCCGGAGCCGGCCGTCCAGCTCGGCCTTTTCTGAGGCACTCGTTGGAGCTCGCCTCCGCGTCCGCGGAGGAGACCGAGGCCGTCGCCGCTCGCCTGGCCGCAGGCCTTGGCGTCGCCGACGTCGTCACGGTCTCGGGCGAGCTCGGTAGCGGCAAGACGACGTTCGTGCGGGGAGCCTGCCGCCAGCTCGGAATCGAGGTTCCGGTCACGAGCCCCACCTTCACCATCGGGCATCGCTATCCGGGCAACCCGGACGTCTCGCACCTGGATCTCTTCCGTTTCCAGGGTTTTTCTCCGGCGGAATGGGGTGACCTGGAGCCGTACTTCGACGACGCCATCGCATTCGTGGAATGGCCCGAAGCGGCTGGGGACGCACTCCCGCCGGTGCGCGTCGCGGTACGTTTGTCCCACGTGGATCGCGAACGCAGGAAGATCGAGCTCGCGAGCGACGACCGCGAGCTGCTGGGAGACGTCGCCGGCGATGCTGACCCTCGCCTTTGACACCGCCACGAGCGTGGCCACGAGCGCGCTCGTCCGCGACGGTGAGCTCGTCGGCGAGCGCGTATCTCGCGCCGTGCGCGTGCTCGCGGATGCCGACGAGCTGCTCGAGCAGGCGGGAACCGAGCCCGCCGAGCTGAACGGCGTCGTCGTCGGAACGGGGCCCGGCAGCTTCACCGGCGTCCGCATGGGTCTGGCGGCAGCCCGCGCGCTCGCGTTTGCGCTCGAGCTTCCGCTTGCCGGTGTCTCGACGCTCGACGCGCTCGCAGCGGGTGCGTCCGGCGCCTTGCCGGTCGTCGATGCAGGCCGCAGCGAAATTTTCACGCTCGTCGACGGCGAGCCGGCGGTGCTGCGCCCGGCCCGGCTGAGCCTCGAACCCGGCACGACCTGCGTCGGCGACGGGGCCGTGCGCTATCGCGACGAGCTGGAGGCGCTCGGCGCGAAGGTGCCGCCGCGCGAAAGCGAGCTGCATGTGCCGCGGGCGCAGTTCCACGCGCGGCTCGCCCGCGCGTACGTCGACCCGGACGCGGTCGAGCCTCTCTATCTCCGGCAGCCGGACGCGGAGCGGAAGCGATGAAGGAGATGACGCGGGTCGAGCTCCGGCGCCTCGAGATGCGAGATCTGAACGCGATCGAGCAGATCGAGCGCGCTTCGTATCCGACCCCGTGGTCGCGGTCGATGTTCGCGAGCGAGCTTGCGAAGCCGTCGTCGATCTGCCTCGGCGCCTTCGACGCCGAGACCGACGAGCTCGTCGGCTACCTCGTGATCTCGCGCTACGTCGATGCCTGGCATGTGATGAACGTGGCCGTGGCCGAGAAATACCGCCGCCTCGGGATCGCGACCATGCTGCTGGAGAGGCTCTTCGAGCTCACCGCCGGCCGAGGCCGCCGCGGCTACACGCTCGAGGTCCGCGTCTCGAACGTCGGCGCCGTCGCCCTGTACGAGCGCCTCGGCTTCCGGGCCCGCGGGGTCAGGCGCGGCTACTACACGGACAACCGCGAGGACGCGCTGATCATGTGGAAAGACCCGATCTCCGAGCCGAACGACTGATACTCGGCGTCGAGACGTCGTGCGACGAGACCGCGGCGGCGGTCGTCACCGCGGACGGGCGGATCCTCTCGAACGTCGTTTCCTCTCAAGCGGAGCTGCACGCGCGATTCGGGGGCGTCGTCCCCGAAGTTGCCTCGCGGCGGCACCTGGAGCTGGTCCTGCCGGTCGTGCGTCAGGCCCTCGGAGAGGCGGACACCGGGTTGGCCTCGGTGGACACGGTCGCGGTCACGCAAGGTCCCGGCCTGGTCGGCGCCCTCCTCGTCGGCCTCTCGGCCGCGAAGGCGCTGGCCTGGGCGAACCGGCTGCCGCTCGTGCCCGTCAACCACTTGCACGGCCACGTCGCGTCGCTCTACCTGGAGCCCGAGCCGGTCGAGCCGCCGTTCCTCTGCCTGCTCGCGAGCGGCGGCCACACGATGCTCGTCGACGTCTCGCACCACGGAGGATTCGACGTCCTCGGCGCCAGCCTCGACGATGCAGCCGGCGAGGCGTTCGACAAGGGCGCGCGCCTGCTAGGGCTCGGCTACCCGGGCGGGGCGGCGATCGACAGCCTGGCTCGTGAGGGCGATCCCGAGGCGTACGAGTTTCCGGTTGCCCGAGTCCCCGGGCTCGACTTCTCGTTCTCCGGCGTGAAGACGGCGCTCCTCTACGCGGTGCGCGACCTGGCGCCGGCCGAGCTCGACCGGAGACGAGCCGACCTGGCCGCGAGCTACCAGCGAGCGCTCGTCCGCGCTCTCGTCGAGCGTACGAGGCAGGCGGCCGAGCGGACGGGGCGAACGACGATCGCCGTCGTCGGCGGCGTCGCGGCGAACTCGGAGCTCCGGGCCGCGCTGCCCGACGCAGCGTTCGCTCCCCTATCACTCTGCATGGACAACGCGGCGATGATCGCGTCCGCGGCACGGTACGGCGAGGCGATCCTGGCGCCCGGTTATCTTGCCCTCGATGCGTTCGCTTCGGTCTAGCGTCGTTCGGACGGTTCCACTTGCGGTCGTTGCGGTTGGTGTGGCTGGAGCCGTCCTGGGCGCGGGCGGAACGCGGGGGGTCGCGCAGCCGACGCTCTCGTCGACCGCGGCCTCCTGGCGCGGTCTCGCCGGGAGTGCGAGGCCCCGCGTCGATGTCGGCCAGCGGGTGATCGTCGTGCTCAAGGCGCCGTCGCTCGCGCAACGTGTCGCGGCCGCCGGCGGCCGCGCGACGGACGCCCAGGAGCGCCAGTGGACCGCCGCCGCGGTAGCCGCCGAGCAGCAGGTGCTGACGACGCTCGCTGCGCACGGAGTCCAGGTGCGCGTCGACTACAACTACTCCCGGGTCATCAACGGGTTCTCGGCGGCGCTCGACTCCGAGGCCGTGGCGCTGCTCGAGCGGCAGCCGGAGGTCGCGGGCGTCTATGCGGTGCGGGTGGCGTATCCCGCGACGATTTCCTCGACCATGCTGGCCAAGAACGAGCTCGCGCACGGCGCGGCCCACCGGCCGGAGATCATGCTGCCGGGCTTCGACGGACGCGGAGTCACGATCGCGTTGCTCGACACCGGTGTCGACCGGGCGCAGCCGTTTCTGCGCGGACGGGTGCAGGACGGGCTCAACATCCTTCCCGACAGTGACTTCAAGGCGACCGCCGCGACGAAGCCGGACGATGCGACGCGGCTCGAGCGGCACGCGACGGAGATGGCCGGCCTGCTCGTCGGCGCAGGCGGGCCCGCGGGCCTGGCCGGGGTCGCTCCGGGCGCATCAGTGCTGCCGATCCGCGTCGCCGGCTGGCAGCAGGACGTTGCCGGCGGCTGGGCCGTCTATTCGCGAACCGATCAGTTGATCGCGGGGCTCGAGCGCGCCGTTGATCCGAACCAGGACGGCGATGCGCACGATGCTGCGCGGATCGCGCTCGTCGGCGTCGACGCACCGTACGCGGCGTTCTCGGACAGCCCGGACGCCCGCGCCGTGCAGGGCGCCCTCGACCTCGACACGCTCGTGGTCGGCGCTGCCGGCAACGACGGGCCTGGTGGCCCGGCCTTCGGCAGCCTCGCGAGCCCCGGCGCTGTCCCGGCAGCGCTCAGCGTCGGCGCGGCCGACCTTCGTTCACAGACCGAGGAGGTTCGGGTCGTCGTCCGCGTCGGTCTCCAGGTCCTCGTCGACCGGCTCCTGCCGCTCGCGGGAGCGGTGCTCCCGAGCGGGAGGCGCGAGCTCGCGCTCGCGGCCCCGCGCCGGGGGAGCTCGAACCGCGGTCCCGGCGGCTTTCTCGCGGCGCCGGCGCTGGACGCGTTCTTCAACCGGGACGGCGTTAGCATCGTGGCGGGACGGGCGGCGCTCGTGCGTGCCGGCGACGATCCCGTCAACGCCGTCGAGAACGCCGCGCGCGCCGGAGCCGCCGCGATCGTTCTCTACGGCACCTCGATTCCCGCCGGGGGCCTCGGCCTCGACGAGAGCGTTCCGGTGCCGGTGGTTGCCGTTCCGAACGCCGTCGCCCGAACGGCGCTGGGCGCGCTTGCCCGCGGCGGGCACCCGGCTTTGTCGCTCGGAGTCTCACGGGTCGTTCGAAACGGCACCGCAGGCAGGCTCGCTCCGTTCTCGTCGAGCGGGCTTTCGTTCGACTGGCGGGTGCGCCCGAACCTGCTCGGGCCGGGAGTCGCGCTGATGACGTCGGAACCGTCGGCCGCAGCAGACGGAACTCCGGCCTACGGCACCATCAACGGCTCGAGCGCGGCCGCGGCGACGGTTGCCGGGGCCGCGGCGTTGCTCGCCCAGGCGAGGCCGGACCTGGATGCCCCGGCCCTCCTCAGCGTCCTGGCCGGGTACGGTCAGCCGCTGGAGGACGCGACGATCGCGAGCCAGGGGACCGGCCTCGTCAACGTCGGTGCCGCGGCGGCCGCGGAGCTCGCGACCGATCCGACGGCGCTCGCGTTCGGCCCGGCGGCGAGGACGAACTGGAGCTCGACGCAGAAGCTGACCGTGCGAAGCCTCTCGACCCGGCGGTTGCGTCTGCGGGTCGCGGTCCCGCAAACGGGCGGCGCCGGGCTAGCGCTGACGGCCACCCCCGCCCGGTTCGATCTTCGACCCGGCGGGCGGGTGGCGATCAGGATCAAGGCGTCGTTCAGCGGCACGCCTGCGACGAGCCCGCCTGCCGAGGGCACAATCGAGATCCTCTCGCGCTCGACGCTGCCGATCCGGGTCCCCTGGGTGATCCCGTTCGGCCGCGACCAGACGCCGCTGCTTTCCTCGGTCCGGCTTGCAAAGAAAAGCTTCAAGCCGTCGGATACACAGCCCGTTGTCCTTTCCTTCCGCGCCGGCGGGCTCACGTCGGGCGAGAGCGGCGCTCAGATCCATCCGGTCGGCCGGCTCGACATGGTGCTGACGAACGCCGACGGGACCAAGCTCGGGCTGCTCGTCCGCATGCGCGATCTCCTTCCCGGTAGCTATGCCTTCGGCTTGACCGGCCGCGACCCGAACGGGAACACGCTGCCGGCGGGCGACTACAAGCTGACCCTGACGGCGATCCCACCCGACGGAAGCAAGGCGACGCGGCGGCAGGTGACGTTCACGATCGAGTAAGGGCCTTATACTCGACGCCGCGATTTGCAGCGACTTTCTCATCTGCCGAGCAGCGAAGGAGCCTCAGTGACCACACTCGAAGTCCCCGAATCACATCTGCGCGAGAACCCGTACGACCTCGCGAAAGAGCAGCTGCGGCGCGTCGCGGCGCTCTTCGCAATCGACCCGAACCTCGTCAACGTGCTGCAGGAGTGCAAGAAGGCGCTGGTCGTCTCCGTTCCGGTGACGATGGACGACGGGACGATTCAGGTGTTCCAGGGCTACCGCGTCACGCACAACGTCGCCCGTGGGCCGTCGAAGGGCGGGATCCGCTACCACCCGGACGTCGAGCTGAACGAGGTGAAGGCGCTCGCGATGTGGATGACCTGGAAGTGCGCACTGATGGGGATCCCGTTCGGCGGCGCGAAGGGTGGGATCGCGGTCAACCCGAAGAAGCTCTCGCCGGGCGAGCTCCAACGAATGACCCGCCGCTACACGAGCGAGATCATCAACGAGATCGGACCGGAGAAGGACATCCCGGCGCCGGACGTCGGCACGGATCCGTCGGTGATGGCGTGGATCTTCGACACCTATTCGATGAACAAGGGGCACTCGGTGCTCGGCGTCGTCACGGGTAAGCCGCTCAACGTCGGCGGCTCGCTCGGCCGGCTCGAGGCGACCGCCCACGGCGCGCTCTACTGCATCCAGGAGGCGATCCGCAAGAAGGAGATGTCGATGCATGGCCTGCGCGTCGCGGTGCAGGGCTTCGGGAACGTCGGTAGCTTCCTCGCCAAGTTCCTCGCCCAGCAGGGCGCGACGGTGATCGCGGTCTCCGACTCGCGCGGGGGCATCTACAACGAAAATGGCCTCGACATGGCTGCGGTGCTCGCCCACAAGCAGGAGACAGGCGCGCTCGAGGGCCTTCGTGGCGCCGAGTCGATCACGAACGAGGAACTGCTCCTGCTCGATTGCGACGTGCTCGCGCCGTGCGCGCTCGAGCAGGTGATCACGCGCGACAACGCCGACCAGGTGAAGGCGAAGATCGTCGCGGAGGGCGCGAATGGGCCGGTCACTCCGACCGCGGACGAGATCCTCGATGACCGCGGCGTGCTGATCCTTCCCGACGTCCTCGCGAACGCCGGTGGCGTCGTCGTCTCCTACTTCGAGTGGGTGCAGGGTCTCCAGGAGTACTTCTGGAAGGAGGACGAGATCAACTCGAAGCTGCGCGACATCACGACGCGCGCGTTCAACGAGACCTGGCGCACGGCGGACGAGCGGAAGACGAGCATGCGCCTCGCCGCCTACGGCCTGGCCGTGCGCCGCGTTGCCGACGCGACGATCACGCGTGGCCTCTACCCCTAGGAGGATTTGGCGGAATGCCCCTCGTCACCGGGGTGCGATGCTCGTTTCCTGGGGAGGACGCAGGGAGCGTCCATATCCGTAGATATGGGCGCGACTGAGGACGGTGCCAGGGGGCGAGCAGCGCGGCCCGGTGGCACCGGGAGTATTTCGCCAAACCCTCCTAGCCCGCGGGTCGTCTTCTACAAGGCCCAGGGGTGCCACCTCTGCGAGCGCGCGGGTGCTCAACTCGCGGAGCTTCAGGCGGAGCTCGGCTTCGGGATCGAGGAGGTCTGCATCGACGGGGATCCGGAGCTGGAGGCTCGCTACCGCGAGCTGATCCCGGTCGTCGAGATCGACGGCGAGCGGGTCTGCACGTACTACGTCCAGCCGGAGCCGTTTCGGCGCAAGCTGGCGGCGGCACAAGCGGCCGCTCCTGAACCCCGTTTGTGACATCTCTTCGCGGCGCCTGGAGCGGAATTGGCACAATGCTCGTGCGGTGTTACAAAGTCCGGAGCGCGCGGAGGTTCAGAACGATCGGCTCGGCGTCGGGGTCGCCGGCCGGCTGAGCCGCTACCTCCAGGTTCTGACCCAGTCCAAGAAGATGGGCAAGGACCGGATCTCCTCCCAGGAGATCGCCGACTACACCAACATCAACGCGACCCAGATCCGCCGCGACCTGTCCGCCTTCGGCAAGTTCGGCAAGCGGGGAGTCGGCTACAACATCGACTCGCTGCTCGGCGAGATCCGCAAGATCCTGCGGACGCAGGGGCAGCACAACGTCGCGCTCGTGGGAGCCGGGCGGCTCGGGCAGGCGATCGCGAGCTCGCCGATCTTCGCCGAGCACGGGATCAACATCGCCGCCGTCTTCGACACCGATCCGGAGAAGGTCGGGCGGCAGGTCGGCTCGGTGCCCGTCAGCGACGCCCGCCAGCTTCGGGACGCCGTTCGCGAGAAGAACATCATCGTCGGCGTGCTCGCGGTGCCCGCCGAGAGCGCGCAGGAAGTCGCCGACGAGCTCGTCGTCGCCGGCGTGAAGATCATCTTCAACTACTCGGAAGCGTTGCTCGACGTGCCGCACGACGTGCAGGTCCACACGTCCAATCCGGCCGTGGAGCTCCTGCACGCCCTCTATTTCCACCTGACGTAAGCGGCCCAGAACGCGTCCGGCCGGGACGGGCTTCCGTGTAAAGGAAGTGCAACTTGTCGTCCACACCCGTCCGCTTGTGGCAGTTCGGGTGGACAGTCCTCGGTTTTCGTCCCGCCGCGGCGCTCGCGAGCGAGTTCGATAAGGCTCCCCGGGTGAAGATCGTCCTCTGGCACGGGTACCTGCTCGGCGGGACGGGCTCGAACGTGTACACGCGCGCGCTCGCGCGCGCGTGGGGCAAGACCGGCCACGAGGTCGTCGTCGTCTGCCAGGAACGGAACCCCGCCTCGTATGACCTCGGCGGCGCCCGGGTCGTCCGCCCGGAGCTGCCCGGCAACCTCCTGCCGGTGTTCGTCCTCGACCGCTACGAAGGGCTCGAGCCGCGGCTGCTCCAGGACCTGACCCCGGCTGAACGCGAGCGCTACGTCGACGCCAACGCGGCCGCGGTCCGCGGCGAGCTGCCGGCCGACCTCGTCTTCGCGAACCACGTCCTCCTGGGCGGGCCCGTCGCGGCGACCGCCGCCGCGCCCTACGCCGTCAAGGCGCACGGCTCCGAGCTCGAGTACTCGATGCGCGGCAACCCGGAGCTTGCGGCCTGGGGAAGAGACGGCCTCGCAAAGGCCGAGGCCGTCTTCGTCGGCTCGGCTCACATTCGCGCCGTCCTCGAGGAGGTCGTCGGCCACGTCAATCGCGTCCACGAGGTGCCGCCCGGCGTCGACGTCGACGAGTTCAAGCCCGAAGCCCGGGCGGCCGCGCTCGGGCGCCTGTTCGAGGAGGCGCGCCGCGACCCGCCCAACCCCGGCAATGCCGAGGAACGCCTCCCGGACGAGGGAAACGCCGAGCGGCTCGAGGCCTGGTTCGAGAGCGACGAGCCGACCGTTCTCTACTTCGGGAAGCTGCTGCACAACAAAGGCGTCCACGTCCTCTTCGACGCGCTGACCAAAATCGAGCCGGAGCCGAGAGCGATCATCGTGGGCTTCGGCGACCACCGCGACGAGCTGCAGAGGATCGCGCCGGAGCGAACCCTGTTCACCGGGCCGCTGGAGCACCGGCACCTCGTCCACCTGATCCCGCTCTGCGAGGTGACGGTCGTGCCGTCGATTTTCCCCGAGGCCTTCGGGATGGTTGCCGCGGAAGCTGCCGGCGGCGGCTCGCTGCCGCTCGTCGCCCGCCATTCCGGGCTGGCCGAGATCGCCGAAGGGCTCGAGGCCGAGTACCCGGCTGAGCACCGCGAGCTCGCGAGCTTCACAACCGGAGACAGCGACGACCTCGCCCGCAAGCTCACCGCATTGCTGGCGCTCCCAGAGCACGATCACCGCGCAATGCGCGAAGCCGCCCGCCGCGCCGTAGTCGCACGCTGGAGCTGGGAGCGTGTCGCGGTGCGATTGCTCCAACCCTTCACCAACTAAAGTGCGCTCCGCCGTGGGGGATACCCAGAAACTGAACCCCGAGGAGCAGATCCGCTTCGCACACGACGCGTACGAAAGCGGGCAGGACTTCACCCTCGCCGTCGAGGAGGAGTTCGCCGTCCTCGAGCCGGAGACGCTCGGTCTCGTCAACCGGTTCGAGGAGCTCCAGGCAGCTGCCCAGGGGACGCCGCTCGAAGCCCACCTTGTCGGCGAGCTGATCTCATCCGAGGTCGAGGTCCGGACCGGACGCTGTACGAGCTTCGCCGATGCCGCCGCGAAGATCGGCGAGCGTCGAGCCCAGCTCGATGAGCTTGCAGCCGGCCTCGGCATCGCCCTCGCCGCCATCGGCACCCACCCCTGGAGCCCCTGGCAGAACCAGCGGATCATCGACACGCCGCACTACCGCGCGAACGACGAGCTCCTCCGCTACGTCGTCTGGCGCAACAACACGTTCGGCCTCCACGTGCACATCGGAATCCGGGGCGCCGACCGCGCGATCTCAGTCTGCAACGCGCTCCGGAACTATCTCCCCGAGCTGCTCGCGGTCTCCGCCAGCTCGCCGTTCGTGGAAGGCGTCTTCACCTACCTCCACTCGGCGCGCACGGAGATCTTCACTCGGATGTTCCCGCGCTGCGGCGTCCCGGATACCTACGACGGCTGGCGCGGCTACGAGGAGTATGTCCGGTTCCTCTACGACACGCGCTCGATCGTCGAGCACACCCAGATCTGGTGGAGCGTGCGGCCACACCTCGCGTTCCCGACCGTGGAGATCCGGATCTGCGACGCGCAGCCTGACCTCGAGGAATCGCGTTCGCTCGCGGCGCTCTGTTACGCGCTCACCGCCCGGATCGCCCGCGCGCTCGACGAAGGCGAGCCGCTGCCCGACTACCCCCACCGGCTGATCGAAGAGAACTTCTGGCGCGCGACCCGGTACGGGCTATCGGGTGAGCTGATCGACCTTGCAACAGGCGAGGTCTCTCCTGCACGCGCCCACCTGGACCGTCTGCTCGGCTGGATCGCCCCGGTTGCCGACGAGCTCGGAGCGTCGCAATATCTGGCGGTGCCTGCGGCCAACTCTGCCGAGCGTCAGATCGCGCTCCACGAAGAGGGAGCGACGATGGAAGAGATCTACGCCGGGCTCGTCCGGCGCGGAGAACCGGTTCGTGGCTGAGGAACAGCCGGCCGGCCCGTCAAAGGACGAGCAGGAGCTCATCGACCAGCTTCAGGCCGAGCTGAGCCGGCTCAAGGTCTCCGACCTGCTCCTGCAGACCGTCTACACGATCTCGTCACTCGGCTATCACCGCCTGAGCGGCGAGAGTAAGGATCTCGAGCAGGCCCGACTCGCGATCGAGGCACTGAAGGCGCTGCTGCCGGTCCTCGAAGGATCTGCGCCGGACGACGCCGTCCGAGATTTCAACCAGGTTCTCGCGAACATGCAGCTCGCGTACGCCGCGGCCGCGGCCGAGGGCGAGGGCGAGGGCGAGGGCGCCTAGCGTTCCTCGCCGCGAGGTGCTACAACCGCGGCGTCCGGCGGCGGAGCTTGACTTGGCGCACAGAGCGTGACAGTCGAACATTTGCGCGTAGAGCGTGCCGGAGTCCTGGTGGGGCTCGTGTGCGCGCTGCTGGTATTCGGAAGGGCGAGCACCGCCTCCGCGGCAGCGCGGCCGCTGCCGTTGCCGCCCCCGTTCAGCGGCTCGGCGCCGCCGCACCTCACCTACTACGGCGGCCCCATCATGCCGTTCACGGAGAACGCGATCGTCCTCTGGGGCGGCGCGGGCCACAGCACGACGCTGACGGCGA
>DASQWX010000133.1:0-3589 GCA_035640035.1 Gaiellaceae bacterium | reverse complement strand
TGGGCACAACCGTGGCGTAGCGACGAAAGGGGTTTTCAGATGCCACAGGAAGCATGGAGCGCGAAGCGCGAACGTCAGTACGAGCACATCAAGGAGAGCCAGAAGAAGGAGGGCACGTCGACGAGGCGCGCAAAGCAGATTGCCGCGGCCACCGTCAACAAGGAGCGTGCTCGCAGCGGCGAGGCGAAATCGTCGTCGCGAAGCTCGAGGCGCGACATCTCGTCGGGCCGCCGCGGGGGCCTTCGCTCGGGCACGAACCGGCCGAAGGGACGCACGAAGGAGCAGCTCTACAACGAAGCGAAGCGGCGAGGAATTAAGGGCCGCTCGCGCATGAACAAGGCTCAGTTGCAGCGCGCCGTCGCGGCGAAGAGCCGCTAGGCCGAAGGCTCGCGGTCAGCTACCCCCGCGTGGTTATCCTGCCGCGATGAGGCCGCGGACACTCGATCACGTCGCGCTGTGGGTCGCCGAGCGCGACCCCATTGCCGATTTCCTGACGACGCATCTCGGAATGCACGTGATCGAGCGGACCGACAAGTTCACGCTGGTCGGTTCGGACGCACGGCGGGGGAAGTTGACCTTGTTCGAAGCGGAAGGGCCGCGTGAGCGGGGCGCGCTGAAGCATGTCGCGTTCCGGGTATCCGACCTTCGCGCAGCGCTCGGCGAGCTTCCCGAGAACCTCGCGCTGGAGCAGCCTCGGGAGGGCGAGGTGTACTTCGACGTGCGCGAAGGCCTCCGGCTGGGCCTCGTCGAGGGCCGGACCGATGTCGACTACGACCTCGACCACGCGGCTCTCTTCTCGCGCGATCCGACCGCCACCGCACGGGCTTACGAGCGTCTCGGTTTTCGCTACTCGCCTCCCGGCCCGTCGGAGCAGCCTCGGGTCGAGGTCGGCGGCGCCTTCGTCGAATTCCATCCCGGTGTTCCGGGTGACCCGGAGCGGCCGCTCCTGAACCATCTGGCCGTGCTCGTGGACTCGGCCGACGAGCACATCTCCGAGGCCGAGGAGCTCGGGGTCGAGATCGACGACGTCGTCGACGCCCCGAACACGTACGCGGTCTTCCTCTGGGGCCCCGAGCGAGTCCGGATCGAGTACGTCGAGCACAAGGCGACGTTCTCGCTCACCTAATTGGTTGTTGCCGGCGGCGGCATGGCCGGCCTGTGCGCCGCCGCCCGCGCACGTCAGCTCGGTCTCGACCCGACGATTCTTGAGAAGGGCGACCGGGCCGGTGGATCGATGCTGCTCTCGAGCGGGGTGATCTGGCGCTACCGATCGCTCGAGGACTTCAGGCGCAAGTGCCCGGCCGGGGATGCGCGCCTGCAGCAGCGGATCATCGAGCGCCTGGACGAGGGGCTCGAATGGCTCGAGTCGATCGGCGCCCGACCCATCCAGAAGGAAACCGCGAACCCGCGGACGGTCGGTTGGCGGTTCGACCCGCAAGCGCTCACCGACGCGCTCGTGCGTGTCGCCGGACGCGTCGAGCTCGGCCGTGTCCCGGGGTCTGACCCCGGGACAGGTCCGCTCGTGCTCGCCACCGGCGGCTTCGGCGTGAGGCTCGCGCGGGAGCGAGGGCTCGCGCTCCGGTCGAACCCTTGGAGCTCGGGAGACGGGCTCGACCTCGGCCTCGAACGCGGCGCCGCGACCACCGCCGGAATGGACGAGTTCTACGGTCGCGCGATGCCGGCGCCTCCGGCGCGGTGGGGCGAGGCCGAGCTCGTCGACCATGCACAGCTCTACGGCCGTTTCGCGAAAGTGTTCGACGAGGGCGGACGCTCGATTCCGGTCGATCCAGACGATTGGTCGGACAACCGGCTCGTGCAGGAGATCGGCCGCCGCGGGGGGCTCGCCTGGTACGTCGTTCCCCGGAGCGATCTCGGTCGCGAGACGCCGTACGGGACCGTCGCCGAAGTGATCGACCGCGCGCGCTCAGCCGGGGCCGCGGTCGAGGACCGCGACGGCGCACTCGCCGTCCACGTCGTCGCAGCCGTCACCCACACGATCGGCGGCCTGGACATCGACGAGCGTGCCCGTGTCCTTGGCGGCGACGGCCGTCCCCTGGACGGCCTCTACGCGGCAGGCGTCGACGCCGGTGGCTGGTCGACGGGCGGTTACGCGAGCGGCCTCGCCGCGGCGCTCGTGTTCGGACGGATCGCAGCCGAAGAGGTTGCTGCGTCCGCGGCTACGTGACCGGCTGCAGGTAGACGCAGAGGCGCCCGTCACCCGGCAAGGGCGAGGGGCCGATCTTGGAGACGCGAAGCCGCATGTCCCCGTCCTCGACCTCGTCGCCGACTCCAGGCGGCATGCCGTTTCGCTCGCGGAGCTCGTAGCCGGTCGGCTTCGAGACGAACAGCAGGTACCCGTTCTCGGCCAAGGCGGCGGGCATCCTACTCCGCCTCGCCCTCGGCCGCATACCGCGGCAGCACGACGCGCACCGCCGTGCCGCCGTTCTCGCCCGGACCGGCGGTCATACGGCCGTTCAGAGTGAGCGCCCGCTCCTCGATCACCTCGAGGCTCCGCCGCCGCCGCTCGCCGGCGCCGTCGTCGGAGATCTCCGTCTCGATCTCGCCGTCGATCGCCTCGACGCGGATCGAGATCCGTGTCGGCGGACCGCGGCGGATCGCCTGATTCACCGCCTCGCGGATGATCTGGTAGAGCCCGACCTGGGCTTTCTCGGCGAGGCTGTCGGCAGCATCCAGGTCGAGGTCGATCTGGACTTGGTTGTGCAAGCCGACGCGCTCGGCGAAGGCATGAACGGCAGCCGCGAAGCCCTGATCGCGAAGGACGACCGGCTCGATGTTGAACGAGAGATCGCGGAGAGAACGGATCGTCTCTCGGTGTCGCTCGAGCGCGGACGCGAGCACTCGCCGCGCGTCGTCCAGCCGCTGCGATTCGATGGAGCCGATCGCGGCATCGAGCATGAGGCCGATCCCCGACATCGACTGCACCGGCCCGTCGTGGAGGAAGAGTGCCAGCCGCCGCCTCTCGTCTTGCTCGGCGGTGACGAGCTGATCCGAAAGCCGGCCGCGCTCGGCCTCCCTCACCTTCGCCTCGGCGAGGAGGCGGGCGTTCTCGGCGACTCGGGCGGCGAAGTCGGCGAGGACCGTGGCGCGGACGACGTCGACGCGGTCGAACGGGCGGTTCCGCGTCAGGCGGAGCGCGGCCACCTCCTCGCCGTGGACTCGGAGCGGAAACAGGACCGCCCGTTCCGCAGGAGCCGTTCTCGGTTTCGCGCCGGGGGGCAGGATCTCCGCCCGCGCGTGGAAGATCCGCTCGGCCTCGCGCCGAGTCTGCTCCAGGATCTCCTCGGCCCGCAGCGTCTGGGCAATCGTCCCCATTGACTCGACGAGCGACTCGAGAAAGCTCGCCTGTGCGGCCAGCTCGCCTTCGGCCACCTCGTGGCGGCGCCGCTCCGTGATCAGGATCAGCGAGAACGCGACCGCGCCTGCGGCTGCAACCGCGCCCGCGAGACCGATCCAGGCGAGCCAGCCCGCGCCGGTCGCGAGCCCGACGACCGCGACGACCGCGGCCGCGACGACCGCTCCGACGGCCAGCGCCGATCTAGTGGGTCGAAACGGAAGCGGCGGCATCGAG
>DASQWX010000132.1:0-4674 GCA_035640035.1 Gaiellaceae bacterium | reverse complement strand
GGGCTCGAGCCGCGCGCCTTCTTCGAGGCAGGCGTCGAGGGAGCGCTTTGCGAGGAGCCGACTCGCGCGCGCTTGCGTGAAATCGGCGAAAACTTCGACTGGCCCGTCGTCTCGCTCGCCGGGGTCGAGGTACCCTAGGCCCCGCATGGCGAGAGGAGCGGCGCAAGCGCGACGCAAGGCTGCGAAGGCCCAGCCGGGCCGGCGCCGTCAGGCTGCCGCCCGCAGGCCGGCTCCCGTCGAGACGACGATGTTCTTCCCCCGTCTGCGCCGGCAGGCGAAGTGGGTGTTCGTCTTCCTCGCGTTCGTTTTCGCCGCTGGTTTCGTCTTCTTCGGCGTCGGCTCGGGCTCGACCGGCCTCGGCGATCTCCTTCGCGGCAACTTCAACATCTTCGGCTCGAGCGGAGGCTCGTCGACCAGTTCGGCCGTGAAGAGCGCGCTCGCGAAGACGAAAGCGCATCCCAACGATCCGACCGCCTGGAACGATCTCGCGACTGCCTACCAGAGCGACGGAAGGCTCGCCGACGCCAACAAGGCCTACGAGCGCGTGCTCCGGCTACGGCCGAACGACACCAGCGCCCTGCAGAGCGTCGCCGGCTACTACGAGACACGGGCGCAGAACAAGGCCGCCGAGGCCCAGACGCTCCAATCGGAGGCGCCGTTGACGTTCGGCACGATCCTCGGCATCTCGAGCACGAGCCAGCTCGGTCAGATCCTCAGCAACGATCGGACGAGCCAGCAGCTGACGCAGAAAGCGAACGCAGCCCTCGCGGCGTCGAACGACGCCCTGCAGAAGGACACGCAGATGTACAAGCGGCTCGCGAAGCTCCAGCCGTCCGACGTGAACACCCAGTACCACTACGCCCAGCTCGCCGATCTGACCGGGGACGTCACCGCGGCGATCGCGGCGTACAAGAAGGTCGTCAAGCTTGCCCCAACCGACCCGAGCGCGGCGCAGGCGAGGCAGCGGATCGCGGCGCTTTCAGCGACGACCGGCACGGGGGCGCACCGATAGACTCAGCCGTCCACGACCCGGGGGAGCGATGAACTTCGACATCAAGACGGAACAGGTCGACGGGGCCGACGGCGCGTACGTGATCGCCCTCGCGGGTGAGGTGGACCTCTACACGGCACCGGAGTTCAAGCAGCAGCTCCTCGATGTGATCGCAAAGGGCGGCAAGCACGTCATCGTCGACTTCTCGGACACCACGTTCATCGACTCGACGACGCTCGGCGTCCTGGTCGGGGGTGTGAAGCGGTTGCGGACGAACGACGGGCAGCTCTCCCTCGTCTGCAACGACCGGAACATCACCAAGATCTTCGAGATCACCGGCCTCGACCGCGTCTTCACGATCTATCCGACGCGAGACGAGGCGATCGCGAACGCCGGAACCTCGAGCCAGCCTCCAGCATAGGAGGGTTTGGCGGAAAGCCGCTCGTCGACGGCGTGCGCTGCTCGGTCGCTGACAAGGACGTAGGGAGCGTCAATAGCCAAAGCTATTGGCGCGACCGAGGACGCCGCTCAGCGGGCGGGCAGCGTGCGCCGGCGGCACCGACTGTTTTGCGCCAAACCCTCCTCGCACCCGTGCGTCTCGTCGCCGCCGGACTCCTCGCTGTCGGGATTGCGGCTCTGTCTTCCGGTTGCGGCGCCACTCAGACGGGAATCGCCAAAGGCGGCGATATTTCCCAGGGGAAGCAACTCTTCGTCTCGAAATGCGGCGGCTGCCATCGCCTCGCGGACGCGGGAACACAGGGAGCGACGGGGCCCGATCTCGACGGAGCGTTCGCCGGTGATCGTGCTCAGCACTTCCGCCTGAGCACGATCAAGCAGGTCGTCTACGACCAGATCTACCACCCAGCCCCGGCCGGATTGATGCCGGCGAAGATCGTCACCGGCGCGGACGCGGCGTCCGTCGCCGCCTACGTCGCGTCGGTCGCGGGCACCGGGTCCGCCAGCCAGGGCGCACCGCCAACACTGACGGCCCCGGCAGCCAAGGGTGGCGCAGGAGGCGCCGCGGCAAACGGCGCCGCGCTCTACCAGAGCCTCGGCTGCTCGAGCTGCCATTCACTTACCGGAGCCAAGCTCGTCGGTCCCTCGTTCAAGGGCCTCTACGGCTCGAAGGTCCAGCTCTCGAACGGCCAAACGGTGACGGCCAACGACGCCTATCTGCTCGAGTCGATCCTCGATCCGGACAAGCAGATCGTGAAGGGCTTTCCGAAGGGGATCATGAGCGGGACGATCCGGCCGGGCTCTGTGCCCGTCGCGAAGGCGAAGGCCCTGATCGCCTTCATCAAGTCGAAGCGGTAGCGCTACTTCGGATCGGTTTCAGGGACAGGCCCCATACGGGGACTGTCCCTCACTTCTTCGCGCTCGCGCTCCAGGTCGACGACGACGTGCGTGATCGGCACCTTGAAGCGCTCGCGGGCGCCGGAGACGACGCCGCGCTCGAGCCAGTTCGAGCGTCCTTCGGGGTGCGTGGAAATGATGATCTCGTCGGCCCCGAAGGTTCGCAGCGCGTCCTCGATCGCCTGCAGAGGTTCGCCGTCGCCGATCTCGCCTCGCGCCTCGATCCCTGCCTCGCGGAGGCGCGACAGGCTACGGGCCAGGCGCTCCTGCGCCGCATTCCGCGCCTCGTCTTCGTCCGAGACCCAGTGCTTGAGCGGCGAGTTCAGCGCCGGCGTGACGACGAGGACCTGCTCGCGGTAGCCGGCGCTGTGCTCGCGGATCGTGTTGCGCAGTGTCTCGCCGCCGACGGTCTCGTTTGCGACCACGAGGATCCGGCGCTCGTCCTCGGCTCCTCGATGTCGCGGAGAAACGACGCGCGTCCGCCGCTCGCCACGGCGGACGTAGAAGAACAGAACGATCGCGCTCAGGACGATGAAGACGGCGAGACCGAGCCACCGGTTGATCAGCGCCCCCGCGACGATGAGGCCGAAGTAGCCGATCGTCAGCCAGACGAAGCGATACGCCTCGGCCTCGGATCGGAACGGGTTCAGCGGCACGCGACTTAGAGGATGTAGACGGTCGTGAACACGACTATCCACATTACGTCTACGAAGTGCCAGTAGATCCCGCCGATCTCGACACCGTGGTGCTCATCCGGGCTGAAGTGGCCGCGGAAGGCGCGCGTCGTCATCGCGGCGAGGATCGTCAGCCCGACGAACACGTGCGCTCCGTGCAGGCCCGTCAGGCAGAAAAAGATCGTCCCGAACGCCTGGTCATGGGGCGTGAAGCCGACCCGTGCGTACTCGAGCAGCTGGGTCAGCAGGAAGGTCACGCCCATGAGGAAGGTCAGCGTCAGCCCGGCCTGCATCCCCGCGCGGTTGCCGCGCTTGATCGACTGGAGAGCCCAGTGCATCGTGAAGCTCGACGTCACCAGGATGCAGGTGTTCACGAACGCAACGAACACCGGCAGGTGGAAGGGATGCGGCGGCCACGGCTGGTGGTTGACGACGCGGACGAAGAAGTAGGCCGTGAAGAACGAGCCGAACAGCATCACCTCGGAGGCGATGAACAGGAACATCCCGAGGGTGCGGGCATCGACCCGCGAGCTTTGATGCGCGGCGGGCGGGTGCGCTGCGTGGTGAGCTTCCGCGTGCGCGCTCACAAAACCGGCTCCCGTTCCTCCAGCATCACGTGCTCGACCGGCAGGTTCGTCGAGTTTCGGAGGCGCTCGACGAGGTCGCGGCGCAGCCAGCCCGACTTCTCCGGCGCGAACGTCGAGACGATGATCTCGTCGACGCGCTCGTCCTCGACCGCTTGCGTGGCGGCGGTGAACGGATCCGGATGAGCGACCTGGCCGTGAACGTCGATCCCGTCCGCCCGGAGAACCGTCAAGGCGCGACGTAGCCGTCGCTCGGCCTCGGGGTGATTCGCCTGCGTCGGGTCGCTCTGAGGCGAGATGATCAGGAAGCTCGCCGGGCCACGCTTCGCCCGCTCGCGGATCCGAGCGAGCAGCGGCTCGCCGATCACGGTCTCGTTCGCGACGACGAGCACATTCTTCGGGCCGCCCTCGGACTCGAGGTCGACGACCACGTGCTCGACGGGCGTCCCACCCGCGGCGTCGCGAATCTTGTCGACCATGTTCCTCCGCAGCCAGCCCGACTTCTGCTCCGGGTGGGTCGATACGACGATGCGGTCCGGCGGCGGCTCCAGCGTCGCGATCGCGTCGCGGACGGCCTCGTCCGGCGGCGTGTCGACCACAAGGCCGTGGGCGGCGATCCCGGCCTCGTGCAACGCGTTCAGCGTCCGGTCGAGCCTCCGGCCGGCCGCTGCACGGCGTGTGTCCTCGTACACGACGTAGCCGCCTGAGGGAGCGTTCACGGGCGCGAGCACGGTGACGAGATCGACGCCCGCCTTCGCCTCGCCGCGGACAGCTTCGAGCAGCTGGTCGCTCGCAACGGTCTCGTTCGCGATCACGAGGATGTTCACGTGCGCACCTGCTCCTCCTCGACCACCCGATCGCCGTTGAAGACGGCGTGGCGCGCGCCGGGCACTCCGAACTCGTACGGACCGCCGACGACCTGCGGTACCTCGTCGAAGTTGAACACCGGAGGCGGCGACGCGACCTGCCACTCGATCGTCAGAGCCCGCCATGGATTCGCCAGCGCCGGCTCGCCCCTGGCCCAGGAGACGATCATGTTGTAGAGGAAGACGAGGGTCGAGGCGCCGAGGAA
>DASQWX010000131.1:0-3373 GCA_035640035.1 Gaiellaceae bacterium | reverse complement strand
CGGCTCGGCCATTTCGCATGTGCCTGGGTCGGTGACCCAGTGCCGCCCTAACCTAGAGCCAATATCGCAGACCAATCAAGCGAAAATGGATCCCCACCCGAGCCGATATCCGACTGGACGATGAACTCGCGCACGATCCCTACCTCCAGGAGCGCGTCGCGATAACGCTCCCATAGAGGTGAGCGCGGTTGATCCCCTCCAGAACGTGGCCCGTCTGGACAGGGTCTATTGCGCCACTTTCGCGGCCGCTCCATTTGCCACCGGTTGCCACCGGTTGCGACCACTGGGCTCCATAAAGGCTCCATCCTGAGTTGTCCACGTTGGCTACGTTGCCGCGGGCGCTCAGATCGTGGTCGGGCGTGGTTCGCTCTAGGCTCGTGCCTCAGACGGTGGGGGTCGCCATGGCTCGTGCTCGTGCGCGAGCCAGACCAGCTCGGGGCCGAGCGCACGCACGCGCAGCTGGCCTTCGGTGTGCGGCTCGTCGAGCTCGCCGAACCAAACCGCCACGTCGCCGCCGACGACGACCGGACGCCCGCCAGTCTCGACGACGACCACCTGCATGCCGCGTGTGTGGCCCGGCGCCGGGACGAGCCGGAGCCCGGGAAGCAGCTCGAGCTCGCCGTCGACCGGCACGTACCGCACGCCGGGCGCCTCGACCCACTCGCGAATGGTGTAGGCGTCCTGGCTGCGCGCGTCGTCGAGCTCCCGACGCTGGACGTAGATCGGCCTGCCGGCGAAGAGGTGGTTGCCGCCGCAGTGGTCGAAGTGCAGGTGTGTGTTGACGACGATGTCGATGCCGGCGAGATCGAAGTCCTGCTTGCTTAGTGGCCGGAGGCGGGGATCGAGGTCGGCCACCGCCGGGTGCAGCTCCGTTATGCCGGTGTCGACCAGCACGCGCGCATCGGGATGGTCGATGACGTGCACGTAGACCGGCATCCGCTGGCCCTCGGCGAGCAGGTCGGCAACGCGGACTGGCGTGATGGTGATTGAGGCGGGCGCGTTCATGGTCAGCGCGCCTAGGGCCGCCCGATCACGCAAGCCGCGGGAACCGGGCGCATGTCCTTGACCAACACTTGGCTCACGGAGAACTCGGCCAGCCGCATCCTCTCGCTCAGCCGGTCCGCCAGGTCGCGAGCTCGGCCGGGCTGCGTGTGGCGAGCGTCCCAAAAGAGATAGACCGCTCCATCGGCGGCGAGATGCCGCCGGACGATCCCAAGCGCCTCCTTCGGCTGATGCCAGAAGGGCGCGACGTTGAAGGCGAAGACCTTGTCGAATCGCTCGTCCCCGAAGTCCGCCTTCTCGAGCGCGGCCGTCTTCAGCACGGCCCTGCCTCCCGCGACGTGCTCGCGGTTCCTACGCGCAGCCATCTCAATCATCTTCTTCGAGCGATCGATCGCGGTGATCCGTCCGCTGGTCAGCCGCTCGCAGACCAGCGATACGGCCACGCCGTGTCCGCAGCCGACCTCCAGCACGCGATCGGCTGGGTCGAGCGCCAGGGTGTCCACCGCCCACATGAACCGTTCCGAGGGCTTGCTCGCCATGCCCTACGCTCTGCCCTTTCCGAACAAGGGCCGCACGTCGGTCAGCATGTCGGTCGGAACTTCGGCGTCAGGTTCGGCTGCTTCACGGGGTTGGGGTGCATGGACGGGCTCAAACATGCAGGGTGGGGCGGTAGATGAGCTCTTGGATGTTGCCGTCAAGTGTCCGGCTCTCGATCAGCTCGAGGTCGAAGTCGGCCGCACCCTGGAAGATCGGGTCCGCTCCGGTCTGACCGGTGATCACAGGGAAGAGCGTCACCTGGAAGCGGTCGACCAGGCCGGCGGCCATTAGCGCCCGGTTCATGGACAGGCTGCCGTGCGAGCGCAACGGCCACCTCGGACTCCTCCTTGAGCCGGGTGACGACGTCGACGGCGTCACCGCTCACGACGGTCGCGTTCGGCCAGTCGAGGGGTCCTCCGAGTGTGGTCGACACCACCGTTGCCGGCAGGTTCCTCATCCGCGTGACCCACGGGTCGCGGACTTCGGATTCCTCGGTGCTCGAGGCGAGCATCCGCGCGAACGCCCGATACGTGTTGGCCCCGAAGACCATCCGCTGCTCCTCGCCGTACAGCGCGAGGCGGTGGTCGAGGAGCTCGGGGCCTTGCTTGCCCCAGTAGCCGGTCCAATTGCCGCTGGCGGCGCCGAAGCCGTCGAGGCTGGAGAAGACGTCGAATGTGTAGGTAGCGGTCATGGTGCTCTCCTCGAGTGCGGTTGATCGGGTGTGTAGATACAGAGACTGGAAACCACGGCGAAGCTCATCGCCGTTGGACTCCTGGAGTGCTGGCCGCACCGGATGCGGGCCCAGGGCTTGATCAGCCTAGAGGGAGCCGCCTCGACCAGCCTACGGGATCAGGTTCTCGACTGCTCTCAACTGTTTGACCCACTTCCTGAACGCGACCTCGACGTTCGTGACGTCGTCGACAGAGAGCGGATTCATGTGCGCGAGCGGACGGCGCGAGACGTTCTGGATAGCCCCCGGGATCGCGGTCGTCCACCAGTTCGCACCGAACTCGGCTTGCGGTACGCGCTCGATCAGATCGCGCACGGAGTTCTCGAAGATGTAGACGGCCGGGTAGACCCTCTGCCATCACCTTCGCTTCGCTCGCGTGCTGGGGCTTCAGCCTGGGATGGTGCCGACGTCGACGCCTGCGATCGTCACCTTCACCGTCTTCGTCACCCTCGGCGGCTTCATCGGCCCCTTCGGCTCGGGCTTCATCGTCCCGTTGGAGCGAAGCGACGACCCGATCGCCAGCGGCGGAAGGCCGCTCGTGTTGAATCCGTGGTAGCGAGCGATGAGTTTCGCCGGCTTCCCCGGTCGGCTGTTCAGACACCGAGCAGAAAGGACCGAGATGAGATTCCGCACCACTCTCCTCAGCGCAGGCAAGACTGCCACCGGGATTCACATCCCCGACGAGATCATCGCGGGCCTCGGGTCGAGCAGGAAGCCGGCGGTCAAGGTCACGATCAACGGCTACACCTACCGCAGCACCGTGGCATCGCGGGGCGACCGGTTCCTCGTTGGCGTCAACGCCGAGAACCGCGCAGCCGCCGGCGTTGCGGCCGGCGACGAGATCGACGTCGAGATCGAGCTCGACACCGAGCCGCGGAAGGTGACCGTCCCGCCCGATCTCGCGCGCGCGTTGCGCGGCGAGAGCGAGGCGCGCCGGTTCTTCGACGGGCTCTCCTACAGCAAGCAGTCGTGGTTCGTGAACTCCATCGAAAGCGCCAAGAGCCCCGAGACCCGGCAACGGCGCATCGACAAGGCGGTCGAGCTGCTCCGGGAGGGCCGCGCGCGTTGACGTTCCAGGCGCCGGTGCTCGCCCCCGACCCGTGC
>DASQWX010000130.1:0-14967 GCA_035640035.1 Gaiellaceae bacterium | reverse complement strand
CCAAGCGGGGGCAGCGTGAACTAAGCTCGGCAACGGCTAGCCATGCATGACGTTGCCGAGTTCCTCAAGGAACACGATCCGTTCAGCGGGCTAGATCGCGAGACGCTTGAAGGGCTGTCCGAGCGGGTTGAGGTGGAGTTCTTCACCGCGGGCACGACGATCTTCAAACAGGGCGAGCGATCCGAGATCGAGGTGCGCATCGTGCGCCGGGGAGCTGTCGCGCTTGTCGATCACGGGCGCGTCCTCGATCTCCTGGGCGAAGGCGAGCTGTTCGGGCATCCCTCGATGCTCTCCGGCACCCCGCCCGGCCTCGAGGCGCGGGCACATGAGGACTCGCTTTGTTACGTGCTGGCGGCGGAGGACGCGATCCCGCTCCTGACCCGTCCTGCTGGCTTGCGGTACTTCGCTCGCTCGCTCCTCGCTCGCCCCAAGCCTGGGCCGCTCGTCGCCGCCGACGTGAGCGGCTTCGACCTCGTTCAGCAACCCGTCACGGCGCTGATCCGCGAGCAGCCACTCCTCTGCGAGCCGGAGCGAACAGTGCGAGAAGTCGCGCGCCGCATGGCCGAGACGGGCTCCACCTCGGCGCTGGTAAGTCTCGAGGATGGTGCTTACGGGATCGTGACCGATCACGACTTTCGCGCCCGCATCGTCGCCGAGGGACTCTCGGTCGACGTCCCTGTCAGCCGCGTGATGACAGCACCGGCGTTCACGGTCGGCCCGGAGCTGAACGGCGCCGACCTGCTGCTGGCCATGCTCGACCGCGGAGTTCACCACGTGCCGGTGTTAGCGACGCGAGGTGAGGTGCTCGGGGTGGTCAGTCACGTCGACCTACTGGCCGCGGAGACCCGGACCCCGTTCGTGCTGCGGCGCGCGGTCGCCGATGCCCGTGATGTCGATGAGCTCCGCAGTGCGGCGCGGCGGCTTACCCCGACGCTGATCGGCCTGCACCAAGTCGATCTGGCGCCGGCTCAGATCAGTGCCGTCGTCTCCGTGGTCGTCGACGCGCTGATTCGCCGCGGGATCGAGCTCGCCACAGCAACGAAAGGACCTCCGCCAGTGGAGTTCGCCTGGCTCCTGCTGGGCAGCCATGGGCGGCGCGAAGGGGTTCCGTCCTCCGACATCGATTCGGGCATGGTGTGGGCCGAAGGGGGAGACGCCGATCCGGTCTCCTACATGCAAGTGGTTGGCGAAGAGGTGATCGCGACGTTGGCGGCTACAGGCTGGGAGTCCGACACCCATGGAGTGACCGCGTCTAGTTCGATCTCGGCTCGATCGGTCGCGGACTGGCAGCGAAACGTGAAGCACTGGCTGGACCATCCGGACGAGGAGAACGTGCTGATGGTGCTCTCGATCGTGCTCGACGGTCGTACGGTCTATGGGCCCGACGACGCGCTCGGCGCGCTCACGGAGCTGCGGACCGCTCCGGACCGCCCCAGTGTTCGGCGCCTGTTGCTACGGCTCGCGCTCGCCCACAAGCCGCCCACGGGGTTCCGCCGGGACATCGTCATCGAGCACTCCGGCGAGAATCGCGGGAGCTTCGACATCAAGCTCGGCGGGCTCCAGCCGATCAGCGGCATCGCCCGGTACGCCGGTCTATTGGCGGGGGCGACGGTCACCTCCACGGCCGAGCGCCTACGGGCGGCAGCGTCCGCCGGAACACTGTCGGAGGGGGTAGCCGGGACGCTCGCGGAGTGCTTCGAGCTGTTCGCGGCTCTGCGAATGGAGCACCAGGTTCGGCAACTCGAAGCCGGCGCGCGACCGGACGACCACATCGATCCGAAGACGCTCAATCCTCTGACGCGCCGGTATCTGCGCGACGCCTTCCGCGAGGTAGCGTCGGTGCAGAAAGCGATGAGCCGAGAGGTAGCCGGCGAGATTCGTTGGGGCACCGAGTCGTGAGCAGGCCGGCCCTTGTCTCGCGAAGCGTGGTCGATTACCAGCGGACACCGCCGCAGTCGCAGGCGACGCCCTGGCGCGAGGCCCGATTCTGTGTGCTCGACCTCGAGCTAACCGGACTCGATCCGGCGGTCGACTCGATCGTCTCGTTCGCAGCCCTGCAGATGACCGGCGGACGCCTGCGGTTGAGCGACCTCACTTACCAGCTCATCCGGCCCGCCCGGATGCCCGAGGCTGAGACGATCCGCATCCACGGGCTGCGACGCAGCGATCTGGTCGGGGCGCCCACCCTGTCCGACGTGCTCGACGGGTTGCTGGAGGCCCTGACCGGTACGGCACTCGTCGCCCATGTGGCCTCGGTTGAGAAGAGCTTTCTGGAAGCTGCGTTGCAGGCGCATGGCCTCACGCTTTCGAATCCTGTGATCGACACGGCCGGGCTGGGAGCAGAGCTATTGCGCCGTCGCGGTGGGTCGGCCACCGAGGCGTTTGACCTCTCGTCGCTTGCCCGCAGCCTTGGCCTTCCCGTTCACCGTCCGCACCACGCCGATGGCGACGCCCTGACTACAGGACAAGTCTTCCTCGCCCTTGCCTCGCATCTGGATGCACTCGAGCCCCAGACGGTTGGATCCCTCGAGCAATGTGGGAGTCGCAACCGGGAATGGTGGGCTCAGCAGACGTTCCGCCGCTTACTCCGCAGGGAGGCAAGTCCGACGGCCAAGTAGCGGTGAATCCACTGAGCAGGCGAAGTAGTCCCGTCCTCGCGGGCGACAGCACCCGTCACCAGGGGCCTTTCAAGCGTTTGTTCTTCGCCTTTTTTGGAACGCCCGGAGGAGCGCTCTTTGGAACTCGCGCGCTTCTGTCGCTGATCAACCAGGACGTCCTCTTGCGGTCTAACTCACCACGCCACGCCTGGGCCGAGCGTTTTGCCGAACGAGGCCGCGAACATCTCCTTCCTTGCGGGGAACTCAGACCTTGGTGACGCCGAGCGGCTCGCAAAGAGCGCGCGTCCGTAAAACCTCAGGTCAAGCGAGGGCCGACCTAGAGCGGTCGGCCCTCGCAACCTAAAATAAGGCCAGCGGCAAAGCCTGCGGTGCGCCTCTGTGACGCGAGGCGCCCGGCTAGGGAGCAGGCGATAGAGGGGAGGAGATATGCGGCGATTGCTTTCCAGGAAGCGGCTTACGGTCGTAGCTGTGTTGGTTGCGGCCGCGTTCGGCGTCGGCGTCGCGGTGGGCGCCGTGATCAACCAAACGGTACTGGCGGACACGACGAGCGTTCATCTCCGCATCGTCCGAACGGAAGCTCACGGATTCGATTCGGGTTGGCATACGCATCCCGGGCCGGTGATCGTTCAAGTGCAGCAGGGGCACTTCATGCTCTACCAGAACGGCTGCGCGCCAACGATCGTGGTGCCCGGCCAAACCTACGTCGAGGTTCCAGATCTTCCGGTTCGGGCCGTCGCCACGGGCTATATCAAGTGGACGACGTCAATGCTCCTACCAGCTGGCGAACCTGTTTCAACGCCGGCGAGCAACCCGTGTCACTCGCACCATTGACCAGGCACGCTGCGCCCTCCGAGGTGACTTTGGACCTCGTTTTGTCGGCTTTGAAAGCAGACCACAGCGAGCCTAGACTTAGCCATCGATAAGCCGACTCACCGATCGAGCGGCTCCGGCGAAGGCGAGAGCGGCGTTCTTGGTGCCCAGGCCGAGGTCCGCACCTTCCTGATCGCTGACATCCGCGGGTATACGCGGTTCACGCAGGAACGAGGCGACGAAGCTGCCGCGAGGCTGGTGGCGCGATTCACGTCCGTCACCCGCGAGACTGTCGAGACCCGCGGCGGCACGATCCTCGAGGTCCGCGGCGATGAAGCGCTCGCCGTCTTCGCTTCGGCCCGACAGGCCCTGCGGGCGGCCGTCGAACTCCAAGTGCGCTTCGAGGAAGAAAGTCGATCCGATCCCGCCGTACCTCTGAACGTCGGCATCGGCGTCGACTCGGGCGAGGCCGTCCACCTCGAAGGCGGGTTTCGCGGGGCGGCGCTCAATGTCGCGGCGCGCCTTTGCGGACTCGCCCGCGCGGGTGAAGTAATTGCGACCGACAGCGTCGTACATCTCGCGGGCAGGCTCGAAGGGATCTCGTACGTCGATCGAGGGCGTGTGCACCTCAAGGGGATTCCGCAGCCGATCCACATCCTGGAGCTTCGACGCGAGCTTTCTCCCGTTCACGGCGCGAGCTGGTCTTGGCGCCCTCTGGACTGGTCGAAGGCGCTTGGCTGGCGGTTGGTGCTCGGCGTCTGCGTAGTCGCCGCAGCAACGGCGGGACTAGTGGTTCTGCTCACGACCAGGGGGCCAAGCGGCGGTGCGGCGAACAGGAGCGAGACCCAGAAGATGCGAACCGGGAGAATGACCATGCCCACGACGCAGGGACAGATGCGGTCGCCCACGCAGCGCCTGATGGCCGATGTGCGAGGTCGTCCGTGGAGCTGTGCCAGGGTCAAGAGCGCGTTGCCTGGCGCGCTCGCGAGCCTCGCTTGTCGCACCGACGTCCCCGACCGCTTGCAGCTGACTGTCTTTCGGAACAAGCTCGACCTCGAGCGCGCATACAGCAGAGCGCTCGAGCATGCGGGCATCCCAAGCAATATTGGGAACTGCCGCGCGGACTCCTGGCGAGGCGAAGTCGAATGGTTCCATGGCGTCGGCGAGCCAGGAGGGCGGGCGTTCTGCTACCTCTCCCTGCCGCAGCAGCGCTCTTACGTGACGTGGACCTCCGAGGCCGGCGCGAAAATCCTCGCGGTTGCCCGGCTCGACAGCCTTCTGCACAGAAATCTGTTCTTCTGGTGGGCGAACATTCGCCACGAGATCGTCTGAGATCGTCCAGAAGGCTCTGGGGTGCGCAAAACGGCGCCGATCAAACGCTTCGGCGAGCTCTTAGAACTCCGGCGGCTTCTTAGAACTCGCCCTCTAAGAAAGCCCCGCTAGAGCCTACGGCGCGTTAGGCGGTCTGCTGGTTTTCGACCTCGAACGTCGTCTCCTGAGGCGGCGAGGTGAAGCCGCCTTCGATGCCGGCTTGCAACCGCGGCATGAGCGTGTTTTCCCGGAAGCGCTCCCAGCTCTCCCGCGAATCGTGAATCGCCACGATCGTCCAGCCCTCTTGCGAAGGGCCGGCGGCGTGGAAGATCTGGCCGTCCGGCAGGTCTCTGCCGCTGTTCGGATGCACTGCCGCGAGCGATGCGTCGTATTGCTCCTTCGTCCCGCCTGAAAACCGATGTACGACGCCGTATGCCATCTGCGCTCCTTCCGTCGGTCACTCGCGCGCGGCGTCGAAGACCCGGATGCGGCAACTCCGTGTCGTCAGGGCCCAGGCCGCCGGTGAACGCGGGAAGCGCCGATCGTATGTCGCTCCATCGCCGGCTTCAACTCTCAGTCGCTTCGGGCTCGGCCCACAATTCGCTCCCGATGAGTTTCCGCCCTGCGGCTCGTCTTAAGAGGTGGTGCAACGGGAGGAGGACGCGTGATGGAACACAAGGTCGGAACGCGCGGAGAGTGGCTCGACGCCAGGACAGCGCTCCTGGCCGAGGAGAAGGAGCTCACCCGCCGGAGCGACGAGCTCGCACGGAAGCGGCAGGAGCTGCCGTGGGTTGCCGTCGAGGAGGGCTACAGCTTCGAGACCGAAGATGGTACGAAGACGTTGGCCGAGGTCTTCGACGGACGGTCGCAGTTGCTGGTCTACCACTTCATGTTCGGCCCGACCGTCGCGGGCTGGCCAGATGCCGGCTGTCCAGGGTGTTCGTACACCGCGGACAGCCTCGACGGCGCCGTCGTCCATCTCCCGCCCCGGGGCGTGAAGTTCGTTGCGGTCTCTCGTGCCCCGCTCGAGAACCTGATTGCCTACAGGCGCCGGATGGGCTGGAGTTTCCCGTGGGTCTCAGTCGCGGGAAGCGACTTCAACCTCGACTTCTCTGTGTTCACGGAGGAGGGGCGAAAGACGGGCACCGGCTTCAACTTCGCGACGCCGAAGCACGCAGCGGAGATCGACCTGCGGCGGGACGAGCTCCACGGTTTGAGCGCCTTCGCGCTTCAGGACGGGATCGTCTACCACACCTACTCGTGCTACGACCGCGGCACCGATGTCTTGAACGCCACCTGGCAGCTGCTCGACCGCACCGCGAAGGGGCGCGGCGACGACCCCGAAGGCTGGCCGCGCCGGCACGACGAATACGAATGATTGAGAGGAGCAAATGAACCTTCCGCCTGTTGTCTCCGCGACGGAGTGGCAAGCAGCGCGCGACGCGCTTCTTGCCGAAGAAAAGGAAGCCACCCGGGCACGAGACGCCCTTGCCGCCAGGCGTCGCCGGCTGCCGATGGTCCGGATCGACAAGGACTATTCCTTCGAAGGGCCGGACGGCGAAGCCGCGCTGCGCGATCTGTTCGAGGGCCGCCGACAGCTGCTCCTCTACCACTTTATGTTCGGACCGAATCAGGACGCCGGGTGCGACGGCTGCTCGATGTTCGTCGACCAGATCGGCCACCTCGCGCACCTACATGCCCGGGACACGTCCTTTGCCCTTGTGTCCCGCGCCCGGCTCGCAAAGATCGAGGCGTACAGGAAGCGCATGGGCTGGACGATCCCGTGGTTCTCGTCGTTCGACAGCGACTTCAACGTCGACTTCGGTGTCTCTCCGGAGACGCCGCAGCCAGACGCCTACCAGGACGGCGAGTCATTCGGCCTCAGCGTCTTCCTGCGCGACGGCGAGGACGTTTTTCGCACGTATTTCACTTCGGCTCGCGGCGTCGAGGCGCTCGGCAGCGTGTGGACCTTTCTCGACCTGACGCCGCTCGGCCGTCAGGAGGATTGGGAGGATTCACCTGCCGGCTACCCGCAGAGCAAGCCTTATGTGTGGTGGCGCCGACATGACGAGTACGAGTCTGTCTAGAGACCGCCCCGGCTTCTGCGGAAGCGTCGTCCCGTCGGCAATACTTTTCGAAATGAAGCGACTCGCGGACCCGTACCGTAACCTCGCCGTGATCGACGCTCGCGCGCCGCGATTCAACCAGGCGACGATCGGACTGATCTCGGCGGTTGCGGTGGTGACAGGCTGGTGGTGGCTCCTCGCCGCGCTCGCGACACAGCTCGCGATCGGGCTGACCTTCGGCCGGCGATTCTGCCTGCCTTGCCTCGCCTACTTCGAGCTTGTCCAACCTCGCTTCGGCGAGGGTCCGCTGGAGGACGCGCGCCCGCCGCGCTTCGCCAATCTCGTCGGCGCGGCCTTCCTCGCGGGCGCCACGGCGTTCTACACGACAGGATTCGCGGTCGTCGGGGCGGCGCTCGGCACGCTCGTCGCCGGTCTCGCGCTACTCGCGGCAACGACCGGGTTCTGTACGGGATGTGAGGCGTACAAGCTCGGCTCGTTCCTGATCGGACGGCCGTTCGTCTCGTGCCCGCTCCCGCCGCAACCGGCGACGCCGTCCGAATAAGACGCGCAAGACGCGTCGCACGGCTTGCGGCGTCTGCTCGGCAGGCTGACGAGCCTGGCGGCCAAGTAGCGCTCTAAGTGATCCCGCTGAGCAAGCGCCGGAACTCCGGGTACTGGCCGGCCTTGCCGACGGTGACGAGCGTGTCGCCCTGCTGGATCGTGTCGCTCGGTTGGGCGCCGGTCACCGGCTCGGGCTCGCGGAGGATCGCGATCACCGTGATGCCGGTCTTGGCCCGGAAGCCGCATTCGGCGAGGGTGTGGCCGATCCAGGGGCTGTCGTCGGGGACGGGGATCCACTCGATCTGGAGCTCGCCGAGCGCCATCTCGAGGTCCTCGACGATCTTCGGCCGCTCGTAGGCGCCGCCGACGACGGCGCCGAGTTGCCGCGCCTCGTCGTCGTCGAGCGTGATCACCGCCCGTGGCTCCTCCTCTGCGGCGTGGCGAAAGTAGTAGAGCTCGCGTTTGCCATCGTTGTGCAGGATCACGGCCAGGCGGCCGCCGGCATCGAGCCGAAGCGTGAACTTCGAGCCGATGCCGGGCAGGCGTGTCTCTTCGACCTCGGCAGGCAAACGTCAGGCTCCTTCCGCCAGTCTAGAAACGGGAAACAGAACCCGTCCGATCAGCTTCGACTCCTTCATCAGCGCCACCCCGATTGTCGCCGTGATCAGCACGTAGAGCCCGGCGAAGGCGACGAGCGTCTCCTGCGTCTGGCTCGAGATCTGCGGGTTTCCGCTCGCGATCTGGGCGAGGATGATCGTGAACTCGCCATGGGCGACGAGCGCGACGCCGGCGTTGAAGCTCTGGCGCCGCGTCAAGCCGCCCACGACGCCCGCCACGTAACCGCCGCCCACCTTTCCGGTCAGTGCTGCGAGGACTGCCGCGGCGAGGATCCAGCCGACGCTGCCGATCCTGGAAACGTCGATCGAAAGACCGAAGACGAAGAAGAAGAGCGCTGCGAAGACGTCGCGGAAGCTGAAGAAACGCTCCTCGATTTCTTCCCGCACGGTTGTCTCCGACAAGACGACGCCGGCCATGAGCGCGCCGATCGCCTCGGAGAGCCCGACCTCCTTGGCGAGCGCCGCGGCACCGATCAGGATTGCGAACACCGCCAACAGGAAGGTCTCGCGCGGCAACCAGTCGAGCACGCGGTCGATCACGTCGGTCAACCACTTCGAGACCGCCAGCGCGACCGCCACGAACCCGATCGCCTTGGCGACGAGCGCAAGCGTCTGTGCGCCGCCACCGCCGCCACCCGACGCGAACCCGAGCACGAGCCCGATCACGAGATCCTCGGCGACCAAAACCGCCAGGACGAGATCGGTCTCCTCGTCGGCGAGGCGACGGAAGTCGATCAGCCCTTTCACCGTGATCGCACTCGAGGAGACGTAGATCGCCGCGCCCAGCACGAGCGCGGCGAAACTGAAGCCGAAAGCAGCCACCCCAATGGCCAACCCCAGGCCCGCGTTCGCGAGCAGGTCGATCAGGCCGCCCATGAGCGCGTGCCGGCGGCTGCGGACCAGCCGCCCGAGCGTGAACTCGAGGCCGAGGAAGAAGAGCAAGAAGACGAGGCCGATCTCGGCGACGAAGTCGGTCACCTCGGAAGGGCGAATGAGGCTGAGCGACCTCGGCTCGTTCGGGCCCAGCAGAAGCCCGGCAAGCAGATAGGCGGGGATCGCCGAGAGCCCGATCCTGCTCGCGACCAGGCCGAGCGCCGCGAGCAGGGCGACCGTGATCGACAGCTGAGCGAGCGTCATCAGTGACTGCCCGCCAGCCTAGTGCGACCGCTTCGTTCGTCCTCGAACCTTCTTCCGCGGCGACCGCATCTCGGGTCGCTTTACCGCGCGCTCGAGACGTAGGAGGCGCCGCGAAGCCGCGACGAAGACCGCCAGCCCCACCTCCCGGGGGCGCTCAGCGGTTGTAGTGGCCGTCCGTCGCCGGGTCGAGCTCGCCGCCGCGCCCGACCTTCGGCGCCTCGAACAACTCGCGGCGTGGAAGGTGCATCAGCACGAGCTTCTTCTCGGGAACGACGGTCGTGTTCTTCTTCGGCAGTGGGTAGCTGCCGCGGCCGAGGGAGCGCCTGACGATGTAGTAGTCGCCTCGGGCGTCGGCGATCCGCCCGACTCGCTTTTCGCCTATGGCCGTAATGACGCGGAAACCGTCCATGTGCTCGCCTCCTGGATTGGTCGCGCTCACGGCACCCTTCCCGAGAGCGGCTGTCGCGGCAATGGGGGCGACACCGCATTTCGCGGCCGCTTCCGGTGCCGCCTTACCCGCGTCCGGTGGGCTGCGTGCCACAGATGGCGGGAAGACCCCATGGCGTCGCCGCTGCGCCCACGTGACGCTGTCGGTCAACGAGCAGGAAGGGAGTGTCGTGGCCGCAATCGTCTGTGGAATCGATGAATCACCCGGTGCGCTGGAAGCGTTGCGCGTGGCAAGCGCCCTGAGCGCGCAGTTCGACGCGCGACTTGTGCTGGCGCACATCGCGGACGGCTGGGCCGGCGGCAGCGACGAAAGCCTGACGACGAGCCAGGCGCGGCAGGGTGGTAACCGTATGCTCGAGCGAGCGGCGCGCGAGCACGACGTGAAGGCCGAGCGCCGAGTGGAAGTCGGCGAGCCGGCCGAGGCGCTCGCGCGGATCGCCTCGGAAGAAGCCGCATCGGTGATCATCGTCGGCTCGCGGCGTCAGGGCCGGCTCCGCCCGCGGCTTCGGAGCGGCCTCGCGCGTGGGCTCGCCGCTGCTGCGCCCTGCCCGGTCGTGGTCGTGCCGCCGACGGAGCGCGGGTAGATTTTCCGCGAGCCGAACTCGGATCCCGGATGCGTATGTCGCTCTTCTGGCGCGTGTTCCTCGTGAACGCGGCCCTCTTGATCGCAGGCGTCTTGATCCTGGCCCTGACGCCGATCAGCATCAGCGCCGAGATCCGGCTGATCCAGGCGGTCGTGCTCGCCGCCGGCGTCGCGATCGTGCTCGTCGCCAACTTGCTTCTGCTCCGGCCGATGTTCGCGCCGCTCGAGCGCCTGGCCCACCGCATGGAGGAGCTAGACGTCCTCCGCGTGCTGCGGCCTGTGCCCGCTAGCAGCCCGGGCGAGATCGGCGCGCTCGAGCGGGCCTTCAACCGGATGATCGAACGCCTCGAAGGCGAACGCCGGCAAGCAGGCACGCGCGCCCTGCAGGCGCGGGAAGAAGAGCGTCAACGGATCGCGCGCGGCCTCCACGACGAGGTCGGGCAAACGATGACCGGCGTCCTCTTCCTGCTCAAGCAGCTCGCCCAAGACGCCCCGGCCTCGCAGAGAGCGCCGCTCGACGAGGCGCAAGAAGCCATTCGCACCAACCTGGAGGAGGTGCGGCGCATCGCGCAGGAGCTACGGCCGGAGGCGCTCGACCACCTTGGCCTTGCAAGCGCCGTGAACAACCTCGCACGCGCGTTCGCACGACGAACGAACGTCAACATCGAGCGGCGCATCGACCCGCACCTCGGACAGCTCCACCCCAACGTCGAGCTCGTCCTCTACCGCGTCGCCCAGGAGAGTCTCACCAACATCGCCCGCCACAGCGAGGCGACGCACGTCCTGCTCGACCTCGGCCGCAACAGTCACAGCGTCGTCCTGCGCATCGCCGACAACGGCCGAGGATTCGATCAGCCGCACGTCGAGGGCGGCGGCTTGCGCGGCATCCGAGAGAACGCGCTCATCGTCGGCGGCGCACTCGCGATCAAGCCGAGCGCGAGCGGCGGCGTCGAGGTCCGCCTCGAGATTCCCACCCGGGACGGCGCCTGATGCCGATCCCGCCCGTGACGAGAATCCTCGTCGCCGACGACCACGCCCTCGTGCGCGAGGGCGTCAAGCGTGTCCTCGACCACGAGCCCGACCTCAGCGTCGTCGCCGAAGCCGCCACCGGTGCCGAAGCCGTCGAGCGGGCGCTCGACGACGACATCGACCTCGCGATCCTGGACATCAGCATGCCGCGCAAGACGGGACTCCAGGCGGCCCACGAACTTTCGCGCCGGCGACCAGAACTGCGAACGCTCGTCCTGTCGATGTACGAGAACGAGCAATTTCTCTTCGAGGCGCTCAAGGCGGGCGCATCGGGCTACGTCCTCAAATCCGGCGCCGACAACGACATCGTCGAGGCCTGCCGCGCAGCCATGCGCGGCCAGTCCTTTCTCTACCCGTCGGCGGTCGACACGCTCATCCGCGACTTCATCGAGCGAGCCGACGAGCGCGGCGACGACTTCGATCTGCTGACGCCGCGCGAGCTCGAGGTGCTGAAGCTCATCGCGGAAGGGCACACTTCAAAAGAGATCGCCGCGATGCTCGTCATCAGCGTCAAGACCGTCGACCGGCATCGCACGAACATGCTCGACAAGCTCCGGATGCGCGACCGCGTCGAGTTGACGCGCTACGCCATCCGCCGAGGCCTGATCGAGCCGTAGCACGAGACGCCGCCTGCCCAATGGACGTTTCGATATTCCGTCCGGAGGGCATCCCGACGACTGCCAAAACAACGTCGGGAGGACTCGATGAGAAGAAGGTTGCTTGTGCTTTCTCTCGGAGCCGCGCTCGCTCTAATGCTCGCCGTGGGCGCGGTGGCGGCAGGCTCGAAGGGTTCGGGTTTTGTGAACTACTCGCTGGCGGAGGCGACGGGCGCGACGTGTCCCGGGAGCCAGGCCTGCTCGAACATCGCGGCTGAGCCGGCGATCCGGGCTGACGGCGCCGGTCGCTTCTTCGGGAGCTCGGAGAATGGGCTGGGGGGCGGCACGGTCGCCTTCCGGTCGTTCGACAACGGGCTCCACTACACGACGCTCGTCTCGCCCAACGGTGTCTCTCAGACCAACGACACGGGCTTCGCGCCCGGCGGTGGCGACACCGATCTCGCCGTCGCACCCGTCAAGAACGCAGGCGGCTTCTACAACGTCTACGTCTCCAGCCTGAGCCTGGCGAACGTCGACGTCTCGACCTCGACCGACGGCGGCGCAACGTGGACGCTGAATCCGGTGACCACACCGGAGACGATCGACGACCGCGAGTGGATTGCCGCCGACGGTGCCTCGAAGGTCTGCATCAGCTATCACGACGCCCCGCAGGGAATCACGGTCGGGTGCTCGCAGGACGCCGGGACGACGTTCACGCAGTTCGCGAGCGCGCTCGACGCCGACCACGCCTTCCAGATTGGGGAGAACGCGATCGGAAACCTGGCGATCGACCCGAGCTCGCACGTGATCTACCAGACGTACTCCGGGATCACGACCGCGGCGGAGACGGCCTGCGCGCCGCAGCTCGGCGTTATCGAGGGGACCTGCAACTACCACGGCGTCTACATGGCCGTCTCGACAGACGGCGGTCTCACCTTCACCGATTACCCGGTGTACATCAATCCCGACCCGACGGTTGGTTACGGACACCAGTTCGTGAACGTCTCCGTCGACAGGGCGGGCAACGTCTACTCGGTCTACACGGACGACCATCACGTCTACTACTCGTTCTCGACCGATCACGGCAAGACGTGGAGCGGCCCGTTTCTCGTCACGACAACGAGCGGCACGCAGATCTTCCCGTGGTCGACTGCCGGCGACGCGGGCAAGCTCGACGTCGTCTACTACCAGACGCTCTACTACGACGGCGTCAACACGCCGGACAACTATCCGATGTCCGCTGCCTGGACGGTCGGCTTCGCGCAGAACCTGAACGCGCTCACCCCGGGATCGGCGTGGTCGCGTCAGACCGCCTCGCCGACGAACCACTTCGGCGGCGTGTGCGAAAGCGGAGTGACCTGCACGGGCAACCGAGACCTTTTCGACGACTTCGGCGTCGCGGCCAGCCCGACGACAGGGCTCGCCTCGATCATCTACAGCGACGACCAGTTTCATCCGAACGCCCCGAACACGGGCGGGTGCGACGCGAGCACGAGCAACACCCCCTCGTGTGACCACACCGCGATCGCGACCCAGACAAGCGGTTCGGGGATCTTCGGCAAGAAGAAGTGACTCACTCGTCGAGGGGGACGGCCGTCGGCCGTTCCCCTCGGCTCACCACTCTCAGGCCGCAGGTCTTTCGGGCTGCTCGCTTTCGTGTGGAGCCTTGTCGATCGGCCTCATGCCGTCATCGACGCCAGTGCCATCTTGGGTCACCAGCTATCGCAACTCTGCGCCTCCATGCTGGCTGGAAGGCGAGATACACCTTTTTACGATCAATCGCTCCCGCGAGGGATAGCGCCCTCGCTGCTCCCGCCGATGATCAGCGCGAATACCGCAAAAGAGGGCGGCGCGGCCACGCCAGAAGAACTCGGAGGAATCACGGCGTTGTCGCTCGACCACCTCGCATTCACAGCTAGTCAGGGCAGGACCTTCCGAGACACGCGAAGGGAGGTGAATCCCTTGCTGAAGCTCTTCGCTTTCGCGCAGGCGTACGCCGCCGAGCTGCGCACGCGCGAGGAAGGCCAGACGATGGCCGAGTACGGCGTCGTCCTCGCAGTGATCACTATCGCCGTGATCGGCGCGATCACGCTGCTCTCGAGCAACGTCCGCAACGCGATCACGAGCGTCGCCAACCTCCTTCCCGGCGCGTAGTGATGAAGGAGCTGTACGACAGCCTCCGGCCCAAAGAGGCGCGGATGTTTCACTGGAGCGCGGCCGCCGCGGCGGCTGCGCTCTGGTTCGCCGTTGCCTGGCGCGATGCCTGGGTGCTCCTGCTCGTGCCGATGATCGGCGGCTGGTTCGTCTTCCTCGTGCGGCGGAACCGACGTCTCGACCCGATGGGTCACGCCGACGCCGATGACGACCTGTTCTAGGAGAGTTTGGCGTAAGGCCGCACACCGACGGCACAGACTGCTTTGCGCCAAACTCTCCTAATTGGAGTTGATCAGCTCCGCGACCTTCTCCAGGTCGCGGACGAACTCGGCGAACTCCGCCTCTCGGTCCTCGGCGCGCAGGATCGACGACGGGTGGACGGTCGCGATCGCGCTCGGCGCAAGTGGTGAGTCGACGAGCTCGCCGCGCTGCCGCGAGACGCGGAAGTCGCGCCCGAGCAGCGCCTGGGCGGCCGTCGCGCCGAGACAGACGAGCACGCGGGGCTTCAGCACCGCGACCTCCGCGTCCAGCCACGGCCGGCAGGCCGCGATCTCGCGCCAGTTCGGCTTCTGATGGATCCGGCGCTTGCCCTGCGGCTTCCACTTGAAGTGCTTGACGACGTTCGTCACGTACACCTGGGTCCGGTCGATGTGGGTCTCCTCGAGGGCCCGGTCGAGGAGCTGCCCGGCCGGGCCGACGAAGGGTCGCCCTTCGACGTCCTCTCGGTCGCCGGGCTGCTCGCCGACGAAGACCACGTCCGCGTGGGCGGCGCCCTCGCCGAAGACCGTCTGCGTCCCGCTCTCCCAGAGTGGGCAGGCCTTGCAGCCGGCCGCCGCCTCGCGCAGCTTCTTCAGGCTCGGCCGGTCGGGAACGAGCGGAGCAGCCGTGCCGTCGCCGTCGATCTGAAGCTGGCTCACGGGCTGAGACTACCCAGAGGGCGACGCTACGATTCCTCCCCGCGGCGCCGTGGCCGAGAGGTTAGGCAGAGGCCTGCAAAGCCTCGTACACCAGTTCGAATCTGGTCGGCGCCTCTCGACT
>DASQWX010000129.1:0-27561 GCA_035640035.1 Gaiellaceae bacterium | reverse complement strand
CTCATCGGGCCTCGACCCCCTCGAGCGTCAGTCCGGTTCGGTTGTGCGTGACGTTCTCGACCTGCGACGTCCAGACCAGCCCGTCGCCCGACTCGTTGCCCGAGCGGGCCGAGTCGGCGATCGCCGCGACGACTGCGGACGTAAGCTCGTCCTCGACGACGAACGTGAGCAGCGCCTTCGGCAGGAACCGCGACTCGAAGACGCGGCCTCTGTACTCGTGGGTGACGCCGCGCTGTCGCCCGTGTCCGATTGCCTCGACCACGGTCACGCCGACGTGCCCGGTCTCCTCCTCGACCGCGTCGATCACCGTCTCGACGCGCTCTCGGATCACGACCGCTTCGACCTTCGTCATGTCACCACCTCGCTTCGTCGTTCGACCAGCAGGACGTCACGCCAGACCCGGTCGCGCTGACCGAGCCGCTCGCGGACGCCGACAATTCGGAAGCCGACCGCCAGATGGAGCGCCAGGCTGGCGGTGTTCTCGGGAAAAAGCCCGGCCTCGAGTGTCCAGATCCCGGCGCGCTCCGACCGGGCGATCAGCTCGTCCATCAGCGCCCGGCCGACTCCCTGGCCGCGCGCCGACTCGGCGACGTACACCGCGCTTCGGGCAACGCCGCGGTAGACGTGCCGGCTCGAGACCGGCTCGAGCGCGGCCCAGCCGACGACCTCGCCCTCCGCGTCGGCCACGGCTCGGAGCGTGTGCGCCGCGTCCCAGTCCTCCCACGAAGGTGGCTCGGTCGCGAACGTGGCTCCGGCCGCGATTCCCTCGGCGTAAATGCGCGCAACCTCCGGCCAGTCGCCCGGCCGGAGGTTGCGGATCTCGACTGCGGTCGCGATCAACCGCCGCTAGCAGTCGTAGTAGAGGGCGAACTCGGCCGGATGCGGGCGAAGCCGCACGACGTCGACCTCGTTCTCCCGCTTGTAGTCGATCCAGGTCCGGATCAACTCCTCGCTGAAGACACCGCCGGCGAGAAGGAACTCGTGGTCGGCCTCGAGCGCGTCGAGCGCCTCCGCGAGCGACCCGGGCACCTGGGCGACTCCGCGGTCCTCCTCGAACAGGTCCCAATCAGCGGGCTCTCCGGCGTCGAGACCCTTCTCGATCCCGTCGAGCCCGGCCATCAGCATGGCCGCGAAGGCGAGGTACGGGTTCGCCGCCGCATCCGGGCAGCGGAACTCGATCCGCTTCGCCTTCGGCGAGTCCGAGTACACCGGGATCCGGATGCAGGCTGAGCGGTTTCGCTGTGAATAGACGAGGTTGACGGGCGCCTCGTAGCCGGGCACCAACCGCCGGTACGAGTTCGTCGTCGGCGCGCAGAACGCGAGCAGCGCCGGCGCGTGCGCCAGCAGTCCTCCGATGTACGTGCGCGCGAGCTGCGAGAGACCGGCGTAGCCGGACTTGTCCGCCATCAGCGGCGTTCCCTCTTTCCAGAGGGACTGGTGCGTGTGCATGCCCGAGCCGTTGTCGCCGTAGAGCGGCTTCGGCATGAAGGTCACAGTCTTGCCGGCCGCCCGGGCGACGTTCTTGACCACGTACTTGTAGGTCATGACCTCGTCGGCCATCCGGGTCAGCGTCTGGTAGCGAAGGTCGATTTCGCACTGCCCGCCGGACGCGACCTCGTGGTGGTGGAACTCACACGGGATGCCGAGCCGCTCGAGCGTGAGCACCATCGCCGAGCGAAGGTCGGCGAGCGTGTCGTGCGGGGCCGGGGGGAAATAGCCCTCCTTCGGCCGGACGGTGTAGCCGAGTCCCGGAGCCCCCGAGTTCCAGTGCCCCTCTTCCGAGTCGATCTCGTAGTGCGCCTTGTGGTCGGCGAGCTCGTACGAGACGGTGTCGAGGACGAAGAACTCGCACTCGGGGCCGATGAAGGCGGTGTCCGCTACGCCAGTCTCGCGGAGGTACGCCTCGGCGCGCTTCGCGATGCGGCGCGGATCCTTCGGATACGGCTGACGGGTGACGGGGTCGACGATCTCGCAGATCAGCGAGAGCGTGGGCGCCGCAGCGAAGGGGTCGAGGACGGCGCTCGAAGCGTCCGGCATCAGCAGCATGTCCGACTCCGAGATCCCCTGCCAGCCTCGGATCGACGAGCCGTCGAAACCGAGTCCGTCGTCGAAGGCCGATTCATCGAACGCGGAGAGCGGCAGCGTCATGTGCTGCCAGGCGCCGAGCAGGTCACAGAATTTGAGATCGACCATCTGCGCCTGCGTCCGGCCCGCCCACTCGAGGGCTTCGCGGGGCTCGGGCTGGACGTCGTCGCCGTTGACCAGGTAATGCCGTCCGTCTGTCTCCACGCCTCTCCTTTCGTCGGACCAACAAAAAAGGCCCAGGACTCCAGAGTCCTGAGGCCTCATTGCCTCGGCGGCCGCCTTCGCCGGCGACCACCTGAGGCCCAACCTAGCGCAACCGGCGGACGGCGTCCAGACCGGTCAGCAGGCTCGGAGCTTGGCGCAGAGCCGTTCGATGCGAATCGCGAAGTTGATGTTCTCGCCCCCGCCGGAGACGAGGACGCCGACGACGTGACCCTGCTTGTCGACGGCCGGGCCGCCGGAGTTGCCCGGGTTCGCCGCCGCGTCTGTCTGCACGAGCTTCGGCGTCACGCGGCTGACGACTCCGGTCGTCACCGTGCCCGAGAGCCCGAACGGGCTTCCGACGAGCAGCAGCTCGTCTCCAACCGTCGGCACGCCGTGATCGGGCTGCTGCCAGAGAGGCTCCGCGCCGGCCGGATGACCGGCCAGGCGGATCACCGCGAGGTCGTTGTCCGCATCCTCGGCGTTGACGTCACCTTGCCAGGACTGACCCGACCGGGTCAGCGTGACGCCCGTGCTCGCGTTCTTGACGACGTGGTCGGCGGTGACGACGTAAGTGCCGTCGGCGTCCCGCCAGCCGACGAAGCCCGTGCCGAGCCCGGCGTCAGTCTCGACGGTGAAGACGCTTTCGAGCACGCGCTTCGCGAGAGGCGCGATCCCGACGTCGCGGCGCTTGAGCGTCCGCTCGGCGCTGCCGACGCGCGACGAGAGCGCTGCGTTGTGGAGCTCCAACGCGCGCAAACGCCGGTCCAGCTGGGCGACCTCCGCATGGCGAGCGGCCCGCTCCGCGCTCAGCGAGCGGCTGACGTGCACGAGCGCATAGGCGAGACCGGCCAGCGCGAGCGTCCCGGCGACGGCGGCGAGGACCGACACGCCCGGCAGCCGCGGCCGTCGAGGCGCGTCCCAGGTTTCGTCGAAAGTCATGCGGCTTCGAGAGATGTCGGCGGAGTGGGGACGCAGCCTGTCCCTCGACCAGGGGACTTGTGGACTCCGGGCCGCGCCGGTAAGGTGGCCGCGATGTTGCTCGTCGGCTGACAACGCGTCCCGCGCGCACCGCCCACCGCCGGTGGTGCGCTGTTTCCGTGTCCCGCCGATTCGTAGGAGAGCAACGTGACCGCCGTAGAAGTCGACAACCTGCGCAAGGAGTTCTTCCGCCGCGACGCCGACAGGTCCGGCCTTCGCCGGCGCCGCCGCCGCGTGCCCGCGCTCGAGGACGTCACGTTCGCGATCGACCGGGGCGAGTGCGTCGCCATCCTCGGCCAGAACGGCTCGGGGAAGTCGACGCTCGTCCGCTTGCTCTCCACGTTGCTTCTCCACGACGGCGGCAGCGCGCACGTGTTCGGGCACGACGTCTTCCGGGAGCAGCGAGCAGTGCAGCGGCTCGTGAACCGCGTCTCGGTCGAGGCGTCCTTCTTCAAGAAGATGTCCTCAGCCGAGAACCTGAGCTACGCCGCCCGGTTCTACGGGATGACGGCGGCGGAGACGCGTGAACGAATCCCGCTGATCCTCGATCGCGTCGGCTTCCCGACGGGACGCCGGCACGAGGCGATGGAGCACCTCTCACGCGGAATGCAGCAGAAAGTGGCGCTCGCGCGGGCCCTGCTGACGTCGCCGGTGCTGCTTCTCCTCGACGAGCCCACCACGGGCCTCGATCCGCGGTCGAAGCTCGAGGTGCAGGAGTTCGTCCGCGAGGTCTGGGCGTCGCACGACGCGACGATCCTCCTGTGCACGCACGATCTGGCCGAGGCGGAAGCCCTGGCGGACCGCGTCGGGATCCTCGATCGCGGCCGCCTGCTCTGCCTGGAGCCGGCGGAGGAGCTCAAGGAGCGCTACGGGTCAGACACGCTCGAGGAGGCGTTCTTCGCGGCGACCGGCCGTGAGTTCGAGCACGAGAACGAGGACGAAGACGCCGAGAGAGGAGTATTTGCGTGAGGCGCCGCTTGCGGTGCCGACACTCAGGACGCACGGGCTTTGCCCGTGCGCCTGTCTGGGTTGAACGGTCGACACGTGTGAGCTCGAAGGAACGGATATGAGAGGCGCCGCCGCAACCCTCCGGCACGAGCTGATCGGCCTCTCGGGAGTGCTCGAGCGAAACGCCTACCTGGTCAAGCGATACGCCTGGTGGGAGCTGGCGTTCTTCGTCTGGTCGCTCGCGAACACGCTGACGATCGTCTTCATCGCCAAGGGAATCCACGCCGCCGGCGGCAAGCTCGACGTCGACCGGGCGACCACGACGCTTCTGATCGGCGCCGTCATCTGGTCGTACCTCGGCGTCGTCTTCGAGATCCTGACCGAGACGGTCGCCTGGGAGCGCTGGGAAGGCACGATCGAGTACACGTTCATGGCGCCGCTCGCCCGCCCGATCCACCTGATCGGAATGGGGCTGTTCGCGGTCGTCTACGGCGTCATCCGTACCGCCGTCCTGTTCTCCGTCATCGCCGGCTTCTTCTCGCTCAGCCTCGGCGGTGCCAACTTCGTCGCCGCCCTCGTCGTGCTGACGGTCGCTTCCGTGTCCTTCATCGGAATCGGGATGATGACGGCCGTTCTGCCGCTGATCTCGCCCGAGAAGGGGACGCAGATCGGCTTCATCGCACAGGGAATCCTGCTCGTGATCTCGGGCGTCTACTACTCGGTCTCGGTCCTGCCGGAGTGGATGCAGTGGCTGTCGACGATCTCGCCGGCGACCTATGCGCTTCGGGGCATCCGGCACGCGATTCTCGACGGTGCCGGCGTGACGGCCGTGTGGGTCGATATCTGGCCGCTGATCGTGATCGGCGTCGTCTCGATTCCGCTTGGGCTGGCGATCTTCGGGATCGGCGAGCGGCACGCCAAGCAGCACGGCAAGCTGAAGCGGTCGGGCTGACCTCGCGCGGCGCGAAGCCGTGTAGACTGCCCGGCGTCTGGAGGCGACGCTGCCTCAGGCGCCGCGCGCGCCTGGGGCTTTCGTGTTTCTAAAGGAGGTTTTGCATGGCGCAGGTCGAGAGCAGAGCGAGGGCGACGAGCGACCCGGAAGCGCGGCGCGAGGTTCTCTCGCGGATGCAGGACGAGCGAGTGGACTTCGTCCTGCTCTGGTTCACGGACATCGAGGGGCACCTGAAGAGCTTCGCCGTCACCCCGAGTGAGGTCGAGGAGGCGCTCGACGACGGTATGGGCTTCGACGGCTCCTCGATCACCGGCTTCAACGCGATCGAGGAATCCGACATGGTTGCGATCCCCGACCCGGACACGTTCCGCGTGATGCCGCGGGCGGACGGCGAGCACACCGTCGCACGAATGATCTGCGACATCGTCACGCCTGACGGGAAGCCGTACGAAGGTGATCCCCGCTACGTGCTCCGCCGCGCGCTCGAGCGCATGGAGTCGCTCGGGTTCGAAACCTTCAACGTCGGGCCGGAGCTGGAGTACTTTCTGTTCGAGAGCGACAAGGGCACGGAGCCGCTCGACGAGGGCGGCTACTTCGCGATGACGACGATGGATGCGGCCTCGGGCCTGCGTCAGGAGACGGTCCACGCCCTCGAGGCGATGGGGATCCCGATCGAGTACGTCCACCACGAGGTCGGCCCCTCACAGCACGAGATCGACATGCGTTTCGCGCCGGCCCTCGAGATGGCCGACCACACGGTCACGTACCGGCTGATCGTCAAGGAGATTGCGAAGAAGGCCGGCTACCACGCGACGTTCATGCCGAAGCCGATCTTCGGCGAGAACGGCTCGGGGATGCACACGCATCAGTCGCTGTTCAGCGACGGCCGCAATGCCTTCTTCGACGGCGACGACAAGTGGCACCTCTCGGCGGCGGGCAAGGCCTTCATCGCCGGCCAGCTCCGCCATGCGCGCGAGATCGCCGCTGTCTTCGCCCAGTGGGTGAACTCGTACAAGCGGCTGGTGCCCGGCTACGAGGCGCCCGTCTACGTCGCCTGGTCGCAGCGGAACCGGTCGGCACTGATCCGGATCCCGCTCTACAAGCCGGGCTCCGAGCAGGCCACCCGCGCCGAGATCCGCTGTCCCGACCCCGCCTGCAACCCGTACCTGACGTTCGCGGCGCTGCTGCACGCCGGGCTCGAAGGGATCGAGCGAGGCTACGAGCTGCCGGAGCCGATGGAGACGAACCTGTACCACCTCACGCCTGAGCAACGGCGCGAGCGAGGGATCGTCTCCCTGCCAGAGACGCTCGGCGAGGCGATCGACGCGCTGGCGGAGTCCGAGCTCGCGCGCAGGGCGCTCGGACCGCACATCTTCGATCGCTACGTGGAGCTCAAGCGCAAGGAGTGGGACGAGTACCGCGTCCAACTGACCGGCTGGGAGCTGGAGCGGTACCTCTCAGTGCTATAGGGCTAGCGTTAAGGCCGGAAAAGAGGGAAGATTGCAGGCGCTTCGCCGCTGCGGCTGGCGAAGTCAACTGACGGCCGATCGCGAGGTGCTGATTTCGCACCTCGCGGTCGTTATGGCGCCGAAACTGCTGCGCACTTTCGGCGAGGAGACGTCAGTGCCGGAAGACGTCGTCGTACCGCGGCTGGGGTGGCCCGCCCTTTGCGCGTGGGATGAATCGCACGAAGTACCGGCCCGGCGGGCCAGAGATGGCGTGGACGAAGCGCCTCCGACCTGCAGCGTTGAATCGCACGGTTCCGAGCCACTTCGTGACCGGGCCTTCGCATCGCCCCGTCTCGGTCCAGCGCTCGACGTTGCAGCGGCGGCCGAGCCCGATCCGCACGGAGCCCGCCGCGCTCAGGGCAAGGACGACGTCGAGTTTCGCGAACGGCTGCCGGGAAGCCTCCAAGCCGCCGACATCGAACTGCACCGCCCGTGCGAGTTGCAGTCCGACGAGCACGCGCGAGCCCGAGCCGACAACGACCGAGCCGGAGGCCTGGTTCGCGTCGGGCGTCCACGATTCCACCGGACGGCCGGTTGCTGCGTCTACTGCGCCGAACCCTCGGTGTCGAGCGCCCTCGATGCTGTCGAAGTAGCCCGTGAGGTAAAGACGCTTGCCGACGTGTGCGATGGAGTTGACGGCCGCGCCTCCGTAGATGGCCGTCGTTAGCCCTATCCGCGCGCGGAAGCCCCGCTCTAGCACTCCCGTCACGGGATCGAGAGCGACAACTCCGCGTGGAGTCCCTGCGAACACGCGCCGGGTGCCGGCGGCAAGCGCTCCAACGTTGGTGCAGGCAACGCAGAATCTCGCGCGAAGCGGCGGATGCCAGCGGCCGAGAAGGTGTCCGTCGTCGGCGTCGACCGCCGCGATCCCTGGCACGGACACGCCGTCGACCTTTCCGAACATACCGGCGAGGTAGACGGATCGCCCTCGCAGCGCCAACAGCCGAACGCTGCCTCCCTCGATGTTCGAGGTGTCGACGATGCCGTGCCAACGCGGATCCGGTCGTCCGTCGCTCGCCCGGAGCGCGATCAAGCCGGAGCGTGTCGTAACCCCGTACCCGCCGAGGTAGATCCGGTCAGTGCCGGCGAGAAGAACCGGGTAATTGACGGCTGCCCTGGGCGGCCGCCAGGGCAAGAGCTTTCCCGTCGCGGCGTCGACCGCGCCGAGCCAAAGTCGAGGCGCGCGGTCGAGCCTTGCGAAGTCGCCACCGACATACAGCGTCGAGCCGATCCTCGCGAGCGAGGAGACGGAGACGCCGTTGCCGTTCGCCTCCGGACGCCATTTCGGGTCGAGGGTGCCGTCGGCGCGGATGTGCGCGAGCCGCTTGCGGAGCACTCCGTTGACGTGGATGAAACCGCCGCCGATGTACCACCCGCCCTTACCGTCGGGGATCGCGGCCCGGATCGGATTGTTGACGCGGAAAGCGGCGAGCGCGCGCCCGGTTTTCGCGTCCAGGATCACGCCGAAGTTTTTCTGATCTGCGCTCAGGTGACGCAGAAGGGCAAGCGAGCTCGAGTTCGGCCGTGCGTCATGGTGGCCGCCGCAACCGGTTGCTGCCAGACACAGCGCGATCAGCGCAATGCGAGTCCGCACGCACCGAATACGGTCGGCTAGCCGGTCGGCGTCCGGACTTACAAAAAGCGCTTGAGCGAGTCGCGGCCGACGCTGAGGCCGATCACGCCGCTTGCGTCGTCGATGTCACGAATCGTGTCCGCGGGCACCACACGCCGGCGCCGCCGCGCGAGGAAGCTGGAGCGAACCGCGAGCGCGTCAGGAACGTCGGGAGCGGTGCCGTACATCGGGCACTCGACCCGGCCGACGACCCGCCCCTCGCGGTCGGCGACGAGGAACCCATTGAGCCAGCGGAGGTCCGTGGCGGCGACGGCCATTGGCCCCGAACGTATCCCTCGGCTTTAAAGGGAAACTGTGTCAGCTGTAATTGTTTTGTTAACTGCCCGGCTTCGCCGACATCGCGAACCAGGCGACGCCGAGGGCAACGAGGTAGATAGTCGCGAGCCACGGAACGACCGCGGCAGCCCGGGATTCGCGCCTGCGTCTCGAGAGCCAGCCGAGGATCAGCATCACGATGATCAGGAGGAGCCCGCCCTCGGTCACCGGATACCCGACGCCCACCCAGCCCGGCTCGTGGTGCGGGAATTCCTTGCTGTCGATCCACGCGGCCGCGAGGCGGAGCAAGATCCAGGAGGGGATGAGGACGATCAAGCCGATCTTGAACGCGAGCCCGCGCAGCCACACGCCGCGCTCCGACGTTGCGGGTCGGCCGGCGAACGCGAGGATCGCGACCGCCGCCGTGGCGCCGAACGTCAGCGTCGCACCGAGCACGTGGAGGAACAGCGGCAGGTTCCACGAGTCAGGTCGTACCAGCGCGATCGTCATGCGCCGGGCTTCCAGATCATGATTCCGAGGACGGCGAAGGCCATCAGGCCGCTCCCGTAGCTGATCGCGAGCGCGAGGGGGTTACGGAGGCGAGCGCGGAGCTCCGGGCTCGACACGTCACCCTCGGCCGCGAGGCGCTGGGCAAGCTCGCCGGTCTTGCGCTGGTACCGGCCGTCGATGTTGCCGAGCGCGCTGGCGAGGGCCCAGAGGATGAGCGCCACCACTACCCATGTGTCGCCGTAGCCGTAGTCGGCCTCGCTCACGAGCCAGAGCCCGATCGCCAGGGTCAGAAGCAGGCCCAGGCCGATCAACGGAACGGCGAAGCGGATCAGGCCGTAGAGGGTCGCGACTTCGCTCGGTCGCCGCTCGGTCACGATCGCGGTCAGGTTCAGCAGTCCGGCGATCACGATCCCGCCGATCAGGAAGAACGCGCCCGTGACGTGGAAGAAGAGCAGCCACTCGTAGAGGCCCATTGGGTCGGGGACCATAATCGAGACGATGGACGCTCCCGCGCGGCATCTGCGCCTGCTCACCGAGACGATTGCGGCCGTCAACTCGACCCTCGATCTCGAGGAGGTGCTCGCGCTCGTCGCGCGCAAGGTGGCCGAGGCGCTCGAGGCCGATGCGTGCTTCGTCTATCTCTACGACCAGCGGGCCGACGAGCTCGTCTTGCGCGCGACCCACGGCACACGGGTCGAACAGATGACGCGGCGGCCGAAGATGCGGCCCGGCGAAGGCATCACGGGGGCAGCGGCGGCCGAGCGGGCGCCGATCATGATCCCGGCTCAGGCGCATCTCGATCCGCGGTTCAAGGGGTTCTCGAACCTGCCCGAGGACGAGTACGAGTCGATCCTGGCCGTGCCGATCCTCGCGCGCGCGAAGCTGGCAGGCGCGCTGAACATCCGAACCCGGCGGCCGCGGGAGTTCACGGAGGCCGAGATCGACCTGCTCGTCGCGATCGGCGCGCAGGTCGCGCAGACGATCGAGCACGCGCAGCTCTATGCCGAAGCGCAACGACGGGTCGGCGAGCTCGAGGCTCTCGCCCGGATCTCGGAGGCGGTCTCCGAGTCGCTTTATCTCGAGGAGTCACTCGAGGCGATCGTCAACGCGACCATGGAGGCCGTCGGCGCCACCGGTGCCGCGCTCGTGCTCGAGGACGGAGGCGTCGCCCGCCCCGAGGGCCGAGCCGGCGCATTCGCCGTACGGATCCCACTGCGCTGGAAGGGGCGTCAGATCGGAGAGCTCGTCTGCGACCGCGACACGGACTTCACGGTCGACGAGCGGGCGCTACTCGCGTCGATCGCGCATCACGCCGCGGTTGCGCTCGAGCACGGGCGAGCCGTCATGCGCGGCGTCCTCGCCCAGGAGATCCACCATCGGGTCAAGAACAACCTCCAGACGGTTGCCTCGCTCTTGCGCCTGCAGGCCCGGGCGGAGGACGGCGTGGACCCGCGCAAGGCTCTCGACGACTCGGTCAACCGGATCCTCGCGATCGCGGCGGTCCACGAGGTGCTGACCGAGCAGCGCGAGGAGGAGGTCGACCTGGGCGAGCTGCTCGAGCGCCTTCGTGCGATGCTCGTCCAAGGGCTTGGCGCCGGGAAGCGGGTCGAGGCCGAGCTCGAATCGGTCTCGCTCGCGGGGAACCGTGCGACCGCGCTGGCGCTCGTCTTCAGCGAGCTCTTCCAGAACGCCCTCGAGCACGGCGGCGACCAGGTCAGGATCGAGCTCGCGAGCAGGAACGGCGATGCGGTGCTCTCGATCACGGACGACGGCGACGTCGGCGCCGACGTGAGGGCGGGCACCGGCCTCTCGATCGTGCGCGCGCTCGTGCAGGACGAGCTGCAGGGCACTTTCGAGCTCCGCAACGAGCGAGGCACCCGTGCGGAGGTCGTCTTCCCTGCCTGATCCGCCTCAGCTCGAGCCTCACACGCTCGTCCTGCTTCGGTGGCCGGAGACGCTGCCGGAGCTCACCGAGGAGGAGCTCGACGCGCTCCAAGCGGAGCATGTCGCCTACCAGCGCTCGCTGCGCGAGCGCGGGATCATCGCGGTTGCGGGCCCCTTCGACGGGCAGCCGGACGAACGCTGGCGCGGGATCTCGATCTACCGGGTCGGTCCCGAGGAGGCGCGGGAGTACATCGAGCAGGATCCCTCGGTGAAGCGCGGACGGCTGACGTACGACGTCTGGACCTGGCTCGTGCCCGTGGGCGAGCTGCGCGTGTAGGACACTTTCCTCGTGAAGATCCTGGTCGCCGAGGACGAGACGATCATCCGCCTCGACCTGCGAGCCCTGCTCGAGCGGTCCGGATTCGAGGTCGTCGCCGAGGCGAGGGACGGCGACGAGGCCGTCCGGCTCGCGCGCGAGCACCAGCCTGATCTCGCGATCATGGACGTGAAGATGCCGCGGCTCGACGGGATCGAGGCCGCCCGGCGGATCCTCGACGAGCGTCCGATCCCGATCGTGATGCTGACCGCGTACGGCCAGGACGAGCTCGTTTCCCGCGCGGTCGAGGCAGGCGTTTTCGGCTATCTGGTCAAGCCGTTCCGCGAGCAGGACCTGCTGCCGGCGATCCATGCGGCCCGGGCGCGGCACGCGGAGCTGCTCGAGCTTCGCGAAGAGGCCGAATCGCTTGCGGACGCGCTCGCCGCACGCAAGGCGATCGAGCGGGCCAAGGGATTGCTGATGGAGAAGGAAGGCCTCTCCGAGCAGGATGCGTTCGCGCGGCTGCGCAAGGCGTCGCAGGTCTCGGGCCGCCCCCTGAAGGTCGTCGCCGAGGCCGTCGTCGCGACGCTGGGCGACAAAACGGCTTAACCGAACGGCAACCAAACGCCAACGAAAACGAGGTGTTTGCGGCGCCGATGTTCTGCTTGACTTGGACCGACCAACGGCAAGGAGCTCTTTCGTGGCCACGGTGGGTACCGGGGCTCAATCGAATGGCAGGCTCCACGTCGGAAGTTCAGCCGGCACAGCTGGTGTAGCCGGCCCTACGGCCTCGCGGAGAGGCCGCATCTCTGCATGGGTGGCCGTTCTTACTGCCACCGCCGCCGCCCTCGGCATCGGTCTCGTCGGGATCTATCGATACCTCGACAACTTCTGGCTCTACCGCGGCTACCCGCCTCCGCGCGATCCCGCCTGGGTGAAGGAACACGGAACGGAGCAGACGATCGCCGTGCGCAGCGCGGCGATCGGCGGCCGCAGCCAGCAGGTGCTCGTCTGGCTTCCTCCCGGATATGTGGCCCATCAGCGGCGCCGTTACCCCGTCTTCTATCTCCTCCACGGTTCGCCGGGACTTCCGAACGCGCTGCTGCTCACGGTCAAGGCCGGCGTCGTCGAGGACGAGCTCCTCGCCAAGCACGCCATCCGGCCGATGATCCTGGTGATGCCGTTCGGCTCGTCGAGCCGGTTCACCGACACCGAGTGGGCCAACGGTGTCCGCCGGCATTCGGGGTGGGAGACGTTTCTGGCCCGGGGTGTCGTGCGCGCGATCGATAGCCGCTACCGGACGATCCGGTCGCCGGCCGGACGCGCGCTCGCCGGCCTCTCCGAGGGCGGCTACGGCTCGCTCAACATCGGCTTACACCACCCGGGCGAGTTCCGCGTGCTCGAAAGCTGGTCCGGCTACCAGCGCGCCGACAACATCCTCTCGGTCTTCGGCGGGGTCGAGAAGCATCTCGCCTACAACAGTCCCCAGACGTTCCTCCCACGGGTCGTCCACCGCCTGCGGCGGGCGCGGACGTACGTCTGGTTCTACTCGAGCCGCGGCGACCGAGCCCTCGACCAGAACATCTCGTTCGCACACGAGCTCTCCCGACTGCGGATTCGCCACACCTTCCTCGTGGTGCCGGGTGGGCACAACTGGCGCGCGTGGCGGGCGAACTTCCCGCGCGCGATTCTCGCCGCGTCCAGGGGACTCCGCGGTGCTTAGCCGAGCGTTGCGTGTCGGACGAATAACGGCCGGGGGAATCCTCGCGTTCATCGTCGTCATCGCCGCTCAGGGCTGGCTCTACGAGCTGCGCGGGGCAACCTTGGTCGGGCCGAGGGTGCGCGATGCGCTGCCGCTCGACGAGCTTCCTCGCCACGACTCGGTCTCGCTGCTTCTCTTCGTCGCGGTCTGGGCGCTTGCGGGAATCACCGTGGGGCTCCTGGTGCGACGCGCCCGGATCGAGCGGCTCACCGCGGCGCTTTTGACCGCGCTCGTCTCCGGAGCCTGGCTCTTCGTCACGACCTGGGTCTCGCTGGTCGTCGTCCGGCAGGTCGCGAACCGCCAGGCCTTCCACGCGGCGATCCACGTTCCGGCGCTGTACCTCGCCGCCGGACTGATCGGGCTCGGCTCGGCCGTGTTCGGGCGGACGGCGTCCAAGCGTTCCCGCCGAGCTCCCCTCGTCCTCTCCGCCCTCGTAGCGGCCGCCGGGATTCTCGACATCGCCTCCGCCGTGACCCCCGAGCTGGCCGAACGGATGAAGCTGCTCGAGCACGTCGCGCCGAATTTCGTCCCCGGCGTTGCGAGTGCGTTGATCGTGCCGACGGGGCTTGCGCTGATCGTGCTGGCGCGCGGCCTGAAGCGACGCCGTCGACGTGCGTGGCAGCTCACCGTGGCGCTCGTGCTCGCCGCCGCCGTGCTGCACCTCCTCAAAGGCCTCGATTACGAGGAGGCAGCGGTGAGCACCGCGCTCGCGCTTGCCCTCGTCGCGCGCCGTCACGATTTCGACGGCGGCGGCGATCCGGCGACTCGGGCCGAGATCGCGCTCCGGGCTGTCCTCTACGCGCTCGCGATCTTCGTCTACGGCGCCGCCGCTCTGTGGATCAACCGGATTGCCGCGGACCGGCCCTACACGGTCGCCTTCGCGCTTCGCGAGACGGCGGAAGCGCTTGCGGGGCTCCACCCGCGCGGCTCGGCACACCTGAGCGGTCGCTTCGGCATGTGGTTTCCCCTCTCGGTCTTCTTCCTCGGAGTCACCGGCGTTCTCTTGTTGCTCGCAAGCTGGCTCGCACCGTGGCGCTACCGGTTCCACCGGCGAGCGCATGAGCACCAGCGCGTGCGGGCGCTCATCGGCGAATACGGGACCGACACGCTGGCGCCGTTCGTGCTTCGTCCCGACAAGTCGTACTTCTTCACGCCGGACGAGCGGGCGTTCCTCGCCTACACGGTGATCGCGTGTGTCGCGGTCGTCTCCGGCGATCCGATCGGCGATCCCGACGCGGTCGCCCAGCTACTGCCCGCGTTCACTCGGTTCGCGCACGAACGTGACTGGAGAGTCGCCGTGCTCGGCGCCGGCGACCGCTATCTCGACCTCTACGCACGCAACGGCATGCGGGCGCTCTACCACGGGGAGGAGGGGGTCATCGACGTTCGGTCGTTCTCTCTCGAGGGCCGCGCGATCCGGAAGGTCCGGCAATCGGTGCACCGCCTCGAGCGCGCGGGATACACGGCCTCGTTCGCCTATGCGGGAGATGTCACCGAGCCGCTCCGATCGGAACTAGAGGCCGTGGCCGCGGAATGGCGCGGCTCGCAGCCTCAACGCGGGTTCACGATGGAGTTCGGCTCGCTCTCCGACGCCGGCGGCAACGACGCGCTGTTCGCGATCGGCCGAGACGCCTCCGGCGACGTGGCCGGGTTCTTCCATCTGGCGGTCACGCCGGCAGCTCGTGCCCTCTCGCTCTCGTCGATGCCGCGGCGGCGCACGACGCCCAACGGGTTCAACGAATGGCTCGTCGCCGCGACCGTCGAGTGGGCGCGCGACCGCGGCTTCGAGCGGGTCTCGATGAACTTCTCGCCGTTCGCCGCGGTGCTCGCCTCGGACGGAGAGCTTTCGCCGTCGCAGCGCCTCCAGCGGCGCCTGCTCCACCAGCTGAAGGGCACCTTCCAGCTCGACAACCTGCTCGCCTTCAACCGCAAGTTCTTCCCGGACTGGCAGACGCGTTACGTCGTGCTCGAGAGCCTCGTCGACCTACCCCGCGTCGGCCTCGCAGGGCTTGCGGCGGAGGGCTACCTCCCGCTGGTGGGGCAGCGGCGGTGAGCGCTTCCACCGCGCTGTCCTTCGGTCTGGCGGCTGCCTCCGCGCTCGCGCTGAACTGGGCGTACTTCGCGCAGCACCGACAAGCGTCGCGGCTGCCGCCGCTGAGCGTCAGGCGGCCGCTCCGCTCGCTCGCCTTGCTGTTCTCGAACCGCCGCTGGGTCGCGGGCTTCACGATCGGGATCGGCGGTTGGGCTCTCTATGTGGCCGCGCTCGCCTTCGGGACGCTCTCGCTCGTCCAGGCTGCATCGGCCGGCGGGATCGGCGTCCTCGCCCTCCTGGTCTGGCGGCTCGGCGACGTGCGCCTTTCGCGGCGCGAGTGGGCCGGGGTCGGGCTTGCCATCGCCGGCCTTGTCCTGCTCGCGGTCTCACTGACGGGAAGCGGTACGACCCATCCCTTCGCCGCGCATGCTTCGTGGGTCGCCGTCGCCGCCTGGATGGCCGCGTCGGGAGCCGTCGCGGCGGCCTTTGCGGGTCCTCTCTCGCGCCTGCTGACGGGAGGCGCCGGCCTCGGGATCGCGGCCGGGCTTTCGTACGCTTCGGGTGACGTCGGCACCAAGGCGGTCGTCGGCGGCGGGGCTCGGCTTCTCTTCGGCGCGCCCGTGCTTTCGGCGCACGGCCTCGACTTCGTCTTCCTCCAGCTCGGCTTCCAGCGCGGCGGCGCCCTCGCGACCGCGGGCGTCGCGACCCTGTTCACGAACGCCGTCCCGATCGCGGCCGGAATGGTTCTCTACGGAGACGGTCTCCCGGCGGGCGCGCTTGGAGTCGCGCGGCTGTTGTCCTTTGCGGCCGTCGTTTCGGGGGCCGTTCTGCTGACGCGAGGCCCCGGCCTGGGGGTCGGATCCGTTCGGGCTGCGCCCGCCTCCGTGCGTTGAGGCGCGTCGCAATCCTCGGGGGGCTGGTCGTCCTGATCGCTGCTGCGGCGGTCGCTGAGGCGGCCCTTCGCTCCGAGCGCTCGGAAATAGCCCCTGCCTGGCCCACGATGCGGCTGGCGGCCTTCTACTCCAAGGGCGTCCGCGGCAAGGTGCATCTCGTCGTGCTTCTTCCCTCCGATTACGGGCACGGCGACCGCCGTTACCCGGTCGTGTATTTCCTGCACGGCCTCCCTGCGGCGTCGGATGCGTACCGCGACGTCGGATTCTTGAGAGACGCAATCGGCGGCCTGCGTCGGAAGGCAATCCTCGTCGCGCCGCAGGGCGCGCGCGATCACGACACGGACCCGGAGTACCTCGACTGGGGCCCCGGGCGGAACTGGGAGCAGGCCGTGTCGAGGGAGCTTCCTGCATTCGTCGACGCGCACTACCGGACGATCCGCGACCGCCGAGCGCGTGCGCTCGTCGGCCTGTCCGCCGGCGGTTACGGCGCCGTCTCGCTCGCGTTCCACCACTTCGACAGCTTCGGCGTCGTCGAGTCCTGGAGCGGTTACTTCCACCCGACCAATCGGAGCGGGACGGCGGCTCTCGACCTCGGCTCGCGGCCCCGCAACAGGCGCGCGAACATCCACGCGGCAGTCGCCGGACTGCGGCGGCAGTTCGGGCTGGACCCGACGTACTTCGCCTTCTACGTGGGCCGGGAGGACGCGCGCTTTCGCGCCGAGAACCTCCAGCTCCACCGTGAGCTCGTGGACGCCGGAATCCCGCACCTCTTCCGGATCTATCCGGGCGCTCACGAACGCAGCGTCTGGAGCGCTCACGCGCGGGCCTGGCTCGGGCTTGCCCTCGGACACCTGACGCCCGCCACCGGCGAAGGCGCTGACCCGCCGGCCGGCTTGAGCGGTTTCCGGCCGGTCGCGAACGGGCCTGACGGAGGGGTCGTCCTGCGCGGGAGAATCCCGAACCGGGTCGTCCGCTGGGACCGCCGCTCGAGCGCCGTGTACCTGCCGCCCGGCTTTCAGACGTCAAGCGGGCGTTACCCCGTGATCTTCCTGCTCCACGGGTTTCCCGGGTCCCCGTCCGGGTTCTACGACAGCCTCCGCCTGGCCAAGATCGCCGACGGCCTGATCTCTGCCCACCAGACCAGGCCGTTCATCGCCGTCATGCCGGTGGCCGGGCGCGTCACAGGCAAGCGGAGCGACGAGGAGTGGGCCGGCGAGTGGGAGACGTACCTCGTCAGGGACGTCGTTCCCTGGGCGACGGCTCATTTGCCGGTGAGCCAGAGCGAGTCCGACCGCGCGATCGCGGGTCTTTCGGCGGGTGCCTACGGCGCGATCGACATCGCGCTCCGCCACCCGGGGCTGTTCGGCGTCGCGGAGTCCTGGTCAGGCTACTTCCGGCCGTTCCGCGACGGACCGTTTGCGCATGCGAGCGCTGCAGAGCTCGCCGCGCACGACCCGACGCTGCTCGTCAGGCGCGAGGCAGCGTTGCTTCGCCGCCGGCACGCGCGCTTCTACCTCGCGACCGGCTTCAACCACGGCGGCATCTTCCGCCGCTGGACGTACGAGTTCGCGCATGAGCTCGAGGGGCTCCACCTGCCATATCGAGTCTGGGCCTCGAAGCAGCCCGACGGTGGCAGGTACCTGCGCCTTCAGCTTCCTGCCGCGCTCGAGTTCGCCTTTTCCTAGGCTAGGCCTGGGCCTGGTCGAAGAGCTGCTCCCAGCGGGCGAGCAGCGCCTGGAGATCGTCGCGCGCCGCCCGGTGGGCCGCCAACGTGTCCGCGTTGGACCAGTCGTCGGCCAGGCGCTGCTCGAGCTCGGCGACGGCCTGTTCGCGGGCGGAGATCTCGGCTTCGAGACGCTCGAGCTCGGTCGGACCGGCGGGCTCTGACCGCACCGGTTTCCGCTTCGGCTTCGCCAGGGCGGGCTCAGGCTTCGCAGGCTCGGCGAGCTCGTCGCGCCGGCGGACGTGGTCGGCCCAGCCGCCGTCGTAGGACCGGATCGCCCCGTCCTCGACCGCGAGGGTGCGGTGGGCGACCGCGTCGAGAAGCGCTCGATCGTGCGACACGAGCAGGACGGTGCCGGGAAAAGCTTCGATGGCCAGCTCGAGCGCCTCCCGGCTCTCCAGGTCCAGGTGATTGGTCGGCTCGTCCAGGACGAGGAAATTCGCTCCCGAGGCGACGACCAGCGCGAGTGCGAGCCGGCGTCGCTCGCCGCCGGAGAGCTTGACGACGGCCTTCTCTTGCTCGTCCCAACCGGAGAAGAGGAAGCGGCCGAGCAGGCTCTGCGCCTGCGGTCGCTTCAGGCCGGTCGCCTTCTGGGCGCACTCGAGCACGCTTCCGGTCTCATCGAGCTCGATCTCGTGCTGCGAGAAGTACGCGGGGACGACTCCGTGGCCGAGCCGCACCTCTCCCGCAATCGGCTCACGGATCGAGAGCAGGCTCTCGAGAAGCGTCGTCTTTCCGGATCCGTTCGGCCCGACGAGCGCGACGTGCTCCCCGCGCTCGAGGGCAAGTCCGACGTCGGCCAGCAACGGCTTGTCGCCCGCTGCAACCTCGAGGTCTCTGGCCTCGACCACCGTTCGGCCGCTGCGCGGCGGGTCGAGAAACTCGAAGCCGAGCCGCTTCTGGCGCATCGTCAGCGACTCGAGCTCACCGCTCGCCCGCTTGCGCTCTCGTTCGAGGCGTCCGATCTGGGTCAGCTTTGCCTGCGCCTGCTTGGCCTTTTCCTTCTTGTAACGGAAGCGCTCGACGAACCGCTCGAGGCGTGCGATGTCGACGGCCAAGCGGTCGGCAGCTTTGTTTGCTGCCGACGCGCGAGCGGCCTTTTCGATCCGCCAGGCGTGCCAGGGGCCGGCGAAGTAGATCGAGCGCCCGCCGCTCAGCTCGAGCACGCCGTTCGTGACGGCTTCGAGGAACCACCGGTCGTGCGCGACGAGGATCATCCCGGCATCGAGCGACTGCAGCTCTTGCTCGAGCCATTCGAGGCTCGCCACGTCGAGGTGGTTCGTCGGCTCGTCGAGCAGGAGCAGATCGGGGTCGCCTCCCAGCGCTCGGGCGAGCGAGGCCCGGGTGAGCTCGCCCCCCGAGAACGTGGTCAGCGCCCGGTCGAGATCGGCGTCCGCGAAGCCGAGCCCCCGGACGACCGAGGAAGCCCGGTCGCGCCAGTCGTAGCCGCCCGCGTGCTCGAGTCGTGCCTGCGCGTCCGCGTAGCGGCGCAGCGTCGCCTGGTCGTGCGCTCCTTGCGCCATCCGGTGCTCGAGGTCGCGAAGCTCGCGCTCCGTCGCGACGAGGTCGGTCGCGCCGGAGAGGACGTATTCGCGCAGTGTCAGACCCTTTTCCAGCGGCGGCCGCTGGTCGTGCAGCGCCACCCGGGTTCCCTTGGAGAACACCAGCTCGCCACCCTGGTAGTCGGTCTCGCGGTTCAGGATCCGCAGCAGCGTCGTCTTGCCGGCCCCGTTCGGGCCCGAAAGCGCGATCCGGTCGCGGCGCTCGACCTTGAACGAGACGCCGTCGAACAGCTGTCTCCCGGAGAGCTCCTTGCGGAGCTGGGATGCGATGACCAAGGCCACGAGCTAAGCGTAGACCGCCGATTCCGGCGGGCGACCTGCCCCTTTAGGCTAAGTCCGGGGCCTGACCCCGGACGGGCCCGAAACGAACGCCTTCGTAACACCTCCGTTCCGGCTTTGTACACGTGCCGAAGCCGCGCCCCGCCGAACGGCCACGTCCGGGGACTGACCCCAGACGCGGCCCGTTTGGACACCTAGCGCACGACTAGCGTCGCGAACCCGCTCTTGCTCGGGCTCGTCGTGCGGGTCCCCGCGTAGAACGCGCGGACGCGCCAGCGGCCGATCGTCGGCGGGACGAACACCGCGGTCGCCGTACCCCCGCCGTCGACGCGCCGCTCGTAGCGCTTGGCGAACTGCCAGCCCATGAGCGGGTCGAACCGCTCGATGCGGAACGCGATCCGGCCGCCGGTCGCAAACGCGACGTGAGCGGTCGCCGCCACCGCCTGGTGCGGCGAAGCTATGCCGCCGCCGAAGCTGATTCCGACCGTCGTGATCTGGCGGACGAGCAACGACAGCGCGTAGCGTCCGCGCGAAAAGGCGCGAGAGCGGACGACCACGAAGTAGTGGCCCGGCGCCAGCTTCGTGGTCAGGCGCCGCGAGCCCTCCTCGCCGCATTCGCATCCCAGTCTCCTGCCGGTCTCGCCGACGAGGACGAGATCGAACGACGCCGACCCAGGCTCCCGGAGGCCGAGCGTCACGTCACTCCTTGTCTCGACGTCGAAGCGGTAGAGATCGACGACGTCGAGGGCACGGCCGTTCAGCGCTCCTCGGCGCGTCTGAAGGTTCGCGATCGGCGTACCCGGAGCCGTGTCATCGGCTCCGACGGGTCCCGCCGCGAGCCGGTACCGCTCGGCGCCGGGTCTCGTCCCCGCCGCGGTCACGAGGAGCGTGTACCGGCCGCCGCCGCCGGGGCCCGGCGTGAGCGTCAGGTACCCGCCACATCCGAGCGAATGCATCGGCCGGGAGCTCGAGAACGAACGAGTGCCTGGGCGGTAGAGCGAAAGGCCCACACATTTCCCCCGCGCGGGAACGAGATTGACCTTGTAGGGGATCCCGGGCCTCATCGGGACCGACCAGGCGTCGTCGAAGTCGACGAGCGGATCGACCGTCGAGGTGACGCCTCCTCGCGGCAGCGCCCGTCCGGGCGGGCGTGACGACGGCTCCGGCGCGAACAGGCGGAACTGGAAGTCGCCGTCAGCCGAGTCCGTGAGCCGCGCGACTTCGATCAGGTACGTCGCATCGCGGTCCGCCGTGAACAAGAGCGCCGCCTTACCTCTAGCGTCCGTGCCGGCGCACCGCTGGAGGGCGAGCTGAGACCGCACGACCTTGTACACCGCGACGAACGCGTCGAGATCGCCGCCGGCCGAGAAACGCAGCACGATCCGGCCCGGCTCGGCGCCGGAAAGCTTGTACCAGAGCGTCCCGTCGAAGCCGCCGCAGTAACTGGCCGGATCAGTCGCATCTCTCGTCGCGCCCGTCGTGTTGCCCGACACCGTGACCGGCGGTTGACCGAGCTGCGTCGCATTCGCGCGCTTGTCGTTCGGCGGTGGAGCGGCTCCTGCCGCCGGCACGACGGCGAGGACAACGACGATCACGACTCCGATCGACCATGCCCTCGCCATGTGAGCGACGCTAATCCCGGCAGATCACGCCTTCAAGCCTCCCGCAAAGACCCGTACGGGATCCGAACAGGCTCTTTACAGCAGCGCGCCTAGGCCGGCGCGGGCGCTTGGACGAGCTGACGAGCGGCTTCGGCGATGTGCTCGGCGTCGATTCCCGCGGCCGCAAGCAGCTCCGCCGGCTTGCCGGAGTGAGGCATCTCCCGGACCGCGAGCTTGACGACACGGGGCCGATCCTCCGAGTCGGCCAGAGCCGACAACACAGCCTCGCCCAAGCCTCCCTCGGCGACGTGGTCCTCGACTGTCACGATCGGGATCGCCAAGGAGCGGATCGTCTCCTCGTCGAGCGGCTTGATCGAGTACAGGTCGATCACGCGGGCGTCGATGCCGTCAGCGGCGAGGTTCTCGGCTGCTTTGAGCGCTTCTTGAACCGTGATGCCGGCCGCGACGATCGCCACGTCGTCGCCCTCCCGCAGCGTCCGGGAGCCGCCGATCTCGAAGTCCTCGTCGGGCTCGTAGATGACCGGCGTGTTGGGCCGAAGCGTGCGGAGGTAGACGACCCCGTCGCGATCGGCCATCTTGGCGACGAGCTTCGCGGTTTGGTTCCCGTCGCAGGGATGGAGCACCGTCGACCCGTGCACGGCCCGGAGCGCGGCGATGTCCTCGAGCCCCATTTGGGAGGGCCCGTCCTCGCCGATCGAGACGCCCGCGTGCGAGCCTGAGAGGCAGTAGTTGGCACGGCTGATCGCCGACATGCGGACGAAGTCGTAGGCCCGCGAGACGAAGGCCGAAAACGTCGACGCGAAGGGCCGCCAGCCGGTGACCTGGATCCCGACCGCAGCCGCCACCATCTGCTGCTCCGCGATGAACATCTCGAAGTACCGGTCCGGAACGGCATCCCGGAAGATCTCGGCGAAGGTCGAGTTCGAGACCTCGCCGTCCAGGCCGACGATGTCGCCGCGTGCCTTGCCGAGCGCGGCGAGCGCCTCGCCGTACGCTTTTCGCGTCGCGACCTCGTCGCCGACGTCGTAGCGCGGGAGCTCCGGCTCGCCGTGCTGGAAAACGCCGGTTCGGCCGCTGGTCTCCGGCTTGGCGACCTCGACGGTGATGTTCCTGATCCCGCCGAGCTCCTCGATCGCCTCGTCGGGGTTGTCGAGCGCCTTGCCGTGCCAACCGGGCTTGTCCTCGACGGCCTTGACCCCCTTGCCCTTGAGCGTTCGGGCGACGATCGCGACCGGACGGTCGGTGGCGATCGCCTCCCCGTAGGCCTGGTCGATCGCCTCGACGTCGTGGCCGTCGATCTCGATCGCGTGCCAACCGAAGGCACGCGCCCGGTTCGCGTACGAGTCGAGGTCCCAGCCGTGCATCGTCTCGCCCCGCTGACCGAGCCGGTTGACGTCGATGATGGCGACGATGTTGTCGAGCTCGTAGTAGGCAGCGTGCTCGAAGGCTTCCCACTGGGAGCCCTCGGCGATCTCGCTGTCGCCGCAGAGGACCCAGGCACGCATCGGGGTCTTGTCGAGCTTCTTGCCCGCGAGCGCCATGCCGACGCCGTACGGGAGGCCCTGGCCTAGCGACCCGGTGGCCACGTCGACCCATGGGATCCGCGGCGTCGGGTGGCCCTCGAGGATGCTCGAGAACTGGCGGTAGGTCAGCAGCTCCTCGTCGGAAATCACCCCGGCGCCGCGGTACATGGCGTAAAGCAGTGTCGACGCGTGGCCCTTCGAGAAGACAAGCCGGTCGTTTGCCGGATCCTTCGGGTTGTCGAAGTCGTAGCGGTAGTACTTCGCCAGCAGCACGGCCATCAGGTCGGCGGCGGACATCCCGGACGTCGGGTGGCCCGATTTGGCCGCAGCCGCGCACCGAATCGAGTCGACGCGGAACTGCTGCCCCAGCTCACGCCAGAGTTCAGGGCCCTGCATACGGGGTAACGTAACCGTTCAATGAGGGTTGCAGTCGCGTTCGACCATCGCGGCGTGCGTCTGCGCGAGACGGTGCTGACGGAGCTCGACGCGCTCGGGCATGAGACGATCGATTTCGGTGTCGACACCGACGCCGTGCGGATCGACTATCCCGACAAGGCTCGCGAGCTCGGCGAGGCGCTCCAAAACCGCGATGCCGAGCGCGGAATCCTCGTCTGCGGCTCCGGCGTCGGCGCCTCGGTCGCCGTCTCTAAGCTGGACGGGATCCGTGGTGCCATGTGTCACGACGTCTATTCGGCCCACCAGGGTGTCGAGCACGACGCCTTGAATGTGCTCTGCCTAGGCTCCGAGGTCGTCGGGCCCGCGCTCGCGGTCGACCTGATCCGCGCGTTTCTCCACGCGCGCTTCGACGGCGGCGAGCCGTACACCACCAGGCTTCGCAAGATCGAAGAACTCGAGAAGGGACAAGCCAATGTCAACGTCTAAGTCACGACTCCATCAACTCTCGGAGCTCGGCCAGAGCGTCTGGATCGACTTCCTCTCGCGAGAGATGCTCCAGAGCGGCGGGCTCGAGCGGCTCATGCGCGACGACGCCGTCGTCGGGGTCACGTCGAACCCGACGATTTTCCAGAAGGCGATCTCGCAGGGCGACCTGTACGACGAGCAGATCCGCGCCTGCCTGGAGGAGACGGATGATCCGAAGGAGATCTTCTGGAAGCTCGCCGAGCGCGACATCGGCGACGCCTGCGACGTGCTTCGTGGCGTGTGGGACGGCACCGACGGCCATGACGGCTACGTCTCGATCGAGGTCGACCCGAACCTCGCTGCCGACACCGAGGCGACGATCGACGAGGCGCAACGGCTGCACGACCAGATCGACCGGCCGAACTTGTTCGTGAAGATTCCCGCCACGAAGGAGGGCCTACGTGCGATCGAGGAGATGATCGCGCGCGGGAAGAACATCAACGTGACGCTGATCTTCTCCCTCGAGCGCTACGCGGAGGTTGCGGAAGCGTACATCCGCGGGCTGGAACGGCTCGTCGACTCCGGGGGCGACCCGTCGAAGGTCGCTTCCGTCGCCAGCTTCTTCGTCTCCCGTGTCGACACGGAGACCGACAAGCGGCTCGACGAGATCGGTGGCCACGACGAGCTGAAGGGGAAGCTCGCGATCGCCAACGCGAAGCTCGCCTACCAGAGGTACAAGAGGATCTTCTCGGGCGGCCGATGGGAAAAGCTCGCCGGCGCCGGCGCGACAGCGCAGCGGTGCCTCTGGGCCTCGACCTCCACGAAGAACCCGGCCTATCGAGACGTGATGTACGTCGAGGAGCTCATCGGCCCCGAGACCGTGAACACGATGCCGGAAGAGACGATCGAGGCCTTCCAGAACCACGGCGAGGTCGCGCTGACCCTGGAGCGGGGGATCGACGAGGCCAGACGGCTCTTCGAGCAGCTCGCGGAAGCGGGCGTCGACTACGACGACGTCGTCCGCGTCCTCGAGGAGGAAGGCGTCCAGAAGTTCGCCGACTCCTTCACGGAGCTCCTCGACGGCATCCGCGCGAAGCGCGGCGAGCTCGCCGCGGCCTAGCAGCGCCATGGCTATAGCCACCGAGCAGCTCGTCGAGCGGATCTGGGAACGAGACCCGACGGTCTGGACCGGCTCCGGCGAGGAGAAGTGGCTCGGTTGGCTCGACGAGCCACAGCGAATGCGCGAGCGGATCGACGATCTGCAGCGGTTCGTCGAAGACCTGGCGGCCCCGGGGGTGATCGACACGTTCGTCCTGCTTGGGATGGGCGGCTCGAGCCTGGCGCCGCTCGTGCTCAAGAAGAGCTTCGGGGAGCGCTCCCTCCACGTGCTCGACACGACGCACCCGGCGCTGATCCGGCACTCGCTCGAGCGCCTCGACCTCGACAAGACGCTCTTCATCGCCTCCTCGAAGTCGGGGACCACGCTCGAGACCCGCTCGCACCTCGACTTCTTCTGGGAGCGAAACGGCGGCCGCGGCGAGTTCTTCGTCGCGATCACGGATCCGGGCTCGGAGCTCGAGACACTCGCGCGCGAGCGCGGCTTCCTGGAGGTCTTTGCCGGCGAGCCGACGATCGGAGGCCGCTACTCGGCGCTGTCGCCGTTCGGGATGGTCCCAGCGGCCCTGCTCGGGATCGATCTCGAGCGCTTGCTCGAGCGGACCGCCGAGATGGTCGAAGCCTGTCGCTTGGCCGACGGCAACCCCGGCCTGGAGCTCGGGCAGCAGTTCGGCGAGGGGTGGCGTGCGGGCCGCGACAAGATCTGCATCGACGAGACCGAGGGCGGCTTTGGCCTCTGGGCCGAGCAGCTGATCGCGGAGTCGACGGGCAAGAACGGCAAGGGGCTCGTCCCCGCGCCGAGCGAGTCGGCGGACGGGCCGGACCGGCAGCGTGGCGAGGTGCGGCTCGAGGACCCGTACGAGCTGGGGCAGGAGTTCTTCCGCTGGGAGTTCGCGGTCGCCGTCGCCGGCTCGTATCTCGAGATCAACCCCTTCGACCAGCCGAATGTCCAGGCGGCGAAGGACAAGACGAACGAAGTCCTGGCCGGAGGCGACGTCGAGCTCGAGCCGGAGTCGAGCCCCGAGGAGCTGTTCGCCCAGGCGCAGGAGGGCGACTACGTCGCGATCCAGGCGTTCATCGATCCGAGCCGAGAGGCAAAGCTGCAACCGCTGATCGAGCGGGCGCGGCGGGAAACGGGCTGCGTCGTCACACACGGCCTCGGCCCGCGCTACCTGCACTCGACCGGGCAGCTCCACAAGGGCGGCCCAAACACCGGCTTGTTCCTGCAGGTCGTCGACGATCCGGGCGAGGAGCTGCCGATTCCGGGCAAGCCGTTCGGATTCGCGCGGCTGATTCGAGCCCAGGCGGCAGGCGACTTCGAATCCCTGAAGGAGCGCGGCCGCCGGGTCGCGCGGATCCGACTGGAGGACATCTGATGCAGCTAGGAATGATCGGCCTCGGCCGGATGGGTAACGGGATGACCGAGCGCCTGCGCGAGGGCGGACACGAGATCCAGACCTACGACCCGAACGTGGATGCGCGCACCGCCGACTCGCTCGATGAGCTGGCGCAACAGCTCGACAAGCCGCGCGCGGTCTGGATGATGATCCCGGCCGGGAAGATCACCGAGGATACGTTCCAGCAGCTGCTCGGGATCCTCGACGAGGACGACACGATCGTCGACGGCGGCAACTCGAACTTCCACGACTCCAAGCGGCGGTACGACGAGGCCGCGAAGAAACGGATCAACTTCGTCGACGTCGGCGTCTCCGGCGGGATCTGGGGGCTCGAGGTCGGCTTCTGCCTCATGGCCGGCGGCGACGAAGAGCCGGTCTCCCGTCTCGAGCCGATCCTCGAGACGCTTGCTCCCGACGACGGCTACGCCCACGTCGGTCCGAGCGGCGCCGGCCACTTCGTGAAGATGGTCCACAACGGCATCGAGTACGGGCTGATGCAGTCGTACGCGGAGGGGTTCGAGATCATGGACCACTGCGAGTACGACCTTGATCTCCACCAGATCTCCGGCATCTGGCGGTACGGCTCGGTGGTGCGGAGCTGGCTGCTCGAGCTCCTCCACTCGGCGTTCGAGCAGCACGGCTCGCACCTCGAGGACATCGCTCCCTACGTCGAGGACTCGGGCGAGGGCCGCTGGACGCTCGACGAGGCGATCAAGATGAGCGTCCCCGCACCGGTGCTCGCGGCGTCGCTCTTCGCGCGGTTCGCGTCCCGGGACGAGATCGAGTTCGCGGCCAAGGTCGCGGCGGCGCTGAGGAATCAGTTCGGCGGCCATGCGATCCGCGCCGTCGAAAAGGCGAAGGCCGGCGCCGACCCGCGTTAATGGCCCTCGCCGAAGAACAGCGGCTGGAAAACCCTCTGCTCGAGGGCCTTCAGCTGACCCGGCGTCCCGAGCCGTGCGCACTGGTGATCTTTGGCGCGTCGGGCGACCTGACGAAGAAGAAGCTCTTCCCGGCGCTCTACTCCGTCGCCTACCGGCGGCTCCTTCCCGAGAAGTTCCACATCGTCGGCGTCGCCCGAACCGAGGAGACCGACGACGGCTTCCGCGACTCGATGAAGGAGGCCGTGCAGCAATACGGCCGCGACGAGTTTCGCGAGGACATCTGGGAGTCGCTCGCCGACGGGATGATCTATGTGCCCGTCACAGCGGAGAATGCGGACGAGGGCTTCGATCGCCTCGCGAAGGCGCTGACGGAGCTCGACCGGGACCGCGGCACCGCCGGGAACCGCGTCTACTACCTCGCCGTTCCGCCGAGCGCGTTCGAGACGATCGTCGAGGGGGTCGGCAAGCGCCGTTCGTCCGACGGGTGGACGCGTCTGATCGTCGAAAAGCCGTTCGGCCACGACCTCAATTCGGCCCTCGAGCTCAACGACCTGCTCCACCGCTACTTCGAGGAGAGCGAGATCTACCGGATCGACCACTACCTCGGCAAGGAGACGGTTCAGAACATGCTCGCGCT
>DASQWX010000128.1:0-7182 GCA_035640035.1 Gaiellaceae bacterium | reverse complement strand
CACGGACCGCCCGGACCCCAGGGACCGCGGGGCGAAACGGGCGCCAAAGGCGACAAGGGCGACCCCGGCGCCGCGGGAGCGACCGGCACGACCGGCGCGACCGGCGCCGAAGGGCCTGCCGGTCCGCAGGGCCTCACGGGCGCCGCGGGCACACAGGGCCTCCAGGGCCGCGAGGGCAAGACGGGTCCGGCAGGACCGCAGGGACCGGTCGGCGTAACCGGTGCGACAGGACCTCAGGGCCCCGCCGGACCGCAGGGACCGATCGGCGCGACCGGGGCGACCGGGCCGCAGGGCCCTGCCGGACCGCAGGGGGCGAAGGGTGACACCGGCGACACGGGCGCGACTGGAGCAACCGGCGCTATGGGCGCACAGGGACCGGCAGGCCTGCAAGGCCCGAAGGGCGACACTGGTGATCCCGGAGCACCAGGTGCGGCCGGCCCGGCCGGCCCCCAGGGCGCGAAGGGCGACACCGGCGACACGGGAGCGACCGGCGCGACAGGCGCACAAGGCCCCGCGGGCCCCCAGGGACCGGTCGGCCCGACGGGCGCCGCAGGGCCGCAGGGCCCCGCCGGTCCGCAAGGGGCCAAAGGGGACACCGGCGATACCGGGGCGACCGGGCCCGCCGGTCCGCAAGGTGCCAAGGGCGACACCGGCGCGACCGGCGCGCAAGGACCAGCTGGCCCGCAGGGAGCGATCGGGCCGGCAGGAGCAACAGGACCTCAGGGCGCCATCGGACCGCAGGGCCCGAAGGGCGACACCGGCGATACCGGCGCGACCGGCGCGCAGGGCCCGGCCGGGCCGCAGGGACCCATCGGCCCGACCGGCGCGACAGGCCCGCAAGGTCCCGCCGGGGCTCAGGGCCCGGCGGGCGCTACGGGCGCGACGGGAGCCACGGGCGCAACCGGCCCCGCCGGTCCGCAGGGCCCGATCGGCCCGGCCGGTGCGACCGGCGCGACAGGCGCAACGGGGGCAACCGGTGCCACCGGGGCCACGGGCCCGGCTGGTCCAACCGGCCCTGCCGGCCCGGCCGGCGCGACGGGCCCTCAGGGACCGCAAGGTCCTGCCGGGGCGACAGGCGCCACGGGCGCTACGGGCGCCACCGGCGCAACCGGCGCGACTGGTCCGTCGGGCACCGCCGGGTCTGCGAGCAACACCGTGGCCACGTCACAAACGACGACTTCCACCACTTACACGGATCTCACGACCGCCGGGCCCGCCGCCACGGTGACGATCCCTGCATCCGGCAACGCACTTGTGATCGTGACGTCGTCGGAGACCAACAGCGGTTCGTCGGGCGGCGCTTTCATGAGCTACGCCGTCTCGGGCGCGACGACGGTGGCGGCGGCCGACGCACGCGCATTCAGCTTCGTCAACGGCGGCAACCAGGCCCAGACCGTCCAGGGCAGCGCCACCTTCTACGTCACAGGGCTCACTGCGGGGAGCAATACGTTCACCGCCAAGTACAGGGCGACGGTGGGAACGGCGACGTTCGCCAATCGGTCGATCACCGTCATTCCGCTCTCCTAAGCCGTCGAGCTCAAGGGGCAGGCGTCGAATGCCGAAGGTCGAACCGGTGCTATGGACCCGCGCGAGAGAACTGTGATCGAGACGCCCCCCACGACCTCGCTCACCCAGAGCCTGCGCCAGGCGAGGCAGGTCCCTCTGCTGTATTTCGTCTTGGCCCTGGCCACGGCCGCGGCGTTCGCTCTCGTCGCGATCTCGCTCGTGGTGCGCAACGGCGGAGGCGAAGTGCCGCTGCCCACGGGTCCGGGCCCCGCCGCGGTGTCCGAAGCGCAGCTCAAAGAGCTCGCCGCCCGGGCGGACCACCCGGTCTACTGGGCGGGCTCGAAGTCCGGCAGCTACGAGCTCACGCGGACGGGTGGACGGATTTACATTCGCTACCTGTCGTCCGCGTCCAAGGTCGGCGACCCGGCCCCCAACTACCTCACGGTTGGGACGTACGAGCAGAAGGACGCTTTCCCGTCGATTCAGCGGGCCGCGCAGCGACCCGGAGCGGTCTCGGTCAGGCTCGCCAAGGACGGCCTCCTCGTCTTCAACGCCTCGACGCCGAAGAGCGTCTACTTCTCGTATCCCGAAGCGAAGTACGAGGTCGAGGTCTACGACCCGAGCCCCGAACAGGCGCGCTCGCTCGTCCTGGACGGGACGATCAGGCCGATTCGGTAGCGCCCGGCTTCCACAAGGGCTCGCCGCTGCCCTCGTTCGCCGCCCGGGCGAGAATGAAGAGCAGATCGGACAGCCTGTTCAAGTAAACCGCGACGGCGGGATTCGCACCTTCGACTCGGAGGACGCTCCGTTCTGCACGCCGGCACACGGCCCGCCCGAGATACAGCCTCGCGGCGAGCTCCGAACCGCCCGGGAGGACGAACGACCGCAGCGGCTCCAGCTCGGAGTTGGCCGTGTCGCACTCGGATTCGAGGCGTTCGATCGATTCGTGCGACACACGGAGCCGCGTCCGATTCGCCGACTCGGGGGTGGCGAGATCCGCGCCGAGATCGAAGAGCTCGTTCTGGATCCGCCGAAGAAGATCGGGCGCGCCTTCGGCGGCGAGCGCCCAGCCGATCAGCGAGTTGAGCTCGTCGACGTCGCCCATGGCCTCGACCCGGGGATTGGTTTTGGCGACGCGCGTTCCGTCGCCGAGGCTCGTCTCGCCGTGGTCGCCGCCTCGCGTGTAGATACGAGTCAGGCGGACGGGCTCTTCGCGTTTGCGGCTCATCAACCCTGCGCGAAGGCGCGTTCGGTGAGGCCGAGGATGGAGCGCGCGATCACAAGTCGCTGGATCTCGCTCGTCCCCTCGTAGATCTCGGTGATCTTCGCGTCCCGGTAGTAGCGCTCGACCGGAAACTCCTTCGTGTACCCGTAGCCGCCGAAGATCTGGATCGCCTCGGCTGTCTGCCGGCGCGCCATCTCCGAGGCGAAGAGCTTCGCCTTGGCTCCCGCCTCCGTGTGGGGCTCGCCTCGCTGTTTCAGCTCCGCCGCGCGGTAGACGAGCAACCGCGCCGCGTCGATCTCGGTGGCCATGTCCGCAAGCTTCCACTGGATCGCCTGGAAGTCCGCGATCCGCTGTCCGAACTGGTGCCGCTCGAGGGCGTATGCGCGCGCGGCGTCGTAGGCCGCCTGAGCGATTCCCACCGCCTGCGCCGCGATCCCGATCCGGCCGCCGTCGAGCGTCGTCATCGCCACCCGAAAACCTTTGCCTTCCTCGTGGAGCAGCCGGTCCCGCTCGACGGAGGCGCCCTCCACCACGATGTCGTTCGTGATCGAGGAGTTCAGCCCCAACTTCTCCTCGTCCCGCGTGACGCGAACGTGGTCGCCGTCGAGGACGAACGCGCTGATGCCCCCGGCACCGGGGGTGTCCGGATCGGTCCTCGCGAACAGGAGCACGGTCCCGGCGTAGCGGGCATTCGTGATCCATTGCTTCGCGCCCGTGATCCGCCAGCTCTCCCCGACCGGCTCCGCACGCGTTCGAAGGGCTCCGGCGTCCGAGCCTGCCTCGGCCTCGGTCAGGGCGAACGCGCCGAGGTGCTCGCCCCTGGCGAGCGGTGGGACGAAACGGGATCGCTGCTCGTCGGTGCCGAAGGTGAGGATCGGAAGCGTCACGGCGCTCGTGTGAACGGCAACCGTGACGCCGACACCGGCGTCGGCGCGCGAGAGCTCCTCGAGAACGAGGACGTAGGAGAGGAAATCGGCGCCGGCGCCGCCGTATTCCTCGGGGACGCAGACACCCATGAGCCCGAGCTCGGCGAGCTCGCCGTAGAGCTCGCGCGGGAAGAGGTGGTCACGGTCCCACTCCGCGGCGTGGGGCTGGATTCGCTCCGCCCCGAAGTCGCGCGCGAGGGTCTGAATCTCGCGCTGCTCCGGATTCAGCTCGAAGTCCAGCCTACGCCTCCAGTCGCAGCGTCACGAGCGTGATATTAGTCGTGCGTCTTGCGGCTCCGGCTCGCGCTTGTCCTGCTTTTCGGCCTCGTCCTCGCGGGATGCGGGTCGACCCCGCCGTCGCCAGAAAGCGTCGTCCGCGCGTGGAGCCAGGAGCTCAACCAGGGCGATAACCAGGCGGCGGCGAAGCTCTTCGCTCCGGGCGCCGAAGTCGTCCAGGCGGGCACGACACAGCGGCTCGAGACGCAGGCCCAGGCGGAGGCCTGGAACGCGCACCTTCCCTGCTCGGGCCGGATCGTCTCGATCAGGACGCGGGGAGACACGACGACGGCGACGTTCGTTCTCGGTGATCGCCAGCAGAGCAAATGCGACGGGCCGGGGCGGCGCGCGACGGCGATCTTCCGCGTCCGCAACGGCAAAATTGTGCTCTGGCACCAGACGAGCTCGAGCCCCGCGCCGGTGCCCGTCGGGCCGGCGGTGTAGGGCTAGGCGGCGAGCGCTGCGAACTCGCGGCGGATTGCGCGAAGCGAGCGCTCGCGCGCCGTGAACGCTTCGACGACCTGGGGGTCGAACTGGCGCCTCGACTCGGAGAGAATCTCGCGCCCGGCGGCCGCCCAGCTCATCGCCTTGCGGTAGGGACGATCGCTCGTCATGGCGTCGAGCGCGTCCGCCACCGCGAAGATCCGAGCCCCGAGCGGAATGTCCGTCCCCCCGATCCCGTCCGGATAGCCGGTGCCGTCCCACCGTTCGTGGTGTGACCGGACTACACGAAGGCCCTCACCGTGGAGGAACGCCACGCCGCGGAGCATCTGCTCGCCGAGAACGGTGTGAGTCTCCATCCGCCTCCGCTCGGCCTGCGTCAGCGGCCCCGGCTTGAGCAGGATGTCGTCGGGGATCCCGATCTTGCCGACGTCGTGGAGCAGGAACCCGTATTCCGTGCTCTGGTCGTCGATCAGGTCGGGGTCGACCGCCTTCGTCAGCTCGACGGCGTAGCGCTGGACTCTTTGGGAGTGCGCGCGGGTCCCGGTGTCCTTCGTCTCGAGGGCGGTCGCGAGCGCCGAGACGGTCTCGTGATAGGCGCTCTCGAGCAGGTGCCGCTGGCCACGCTCGATCTCGAGCAGGTGCCGAAGGTCTCGCGCGTAGAGAAGCAGCTGCTCCTGCGGCTCCTTCTTGTTGGTCGCGCGGAACGGGATCCCGTAGAGCCCGCCGGCTAGTCGCTCCACGATCGCGAGCAGCTCGAGTGGGCTGAAAGGCTTGCGCAGGAACGAGTCGGCACCGGCCTCGAGCGCGGCGTCGGCCGTGCCTCCGTCCGAGCCGCTCAGGACGACGATCGGAATGTCGCGCGTCGCGCGCTCGCGCTTGAGCTGCCTGCAGAAGCTCAGCCCGTCGAGGCCGGGAAGGTTGACGTCGAGCACGATCGCGTCGGGTCGGCGCCGGCGGATCGTCGTCAGCGCTACCGCCGCGTCGGCGGCGTCGTCGACCTCGACGTCCACAGCGTCGAGCGTCGCGCGAAGAAGAGCCCGCAAGCCGGGATCGTCATCGACGAGCAAAAGACGCACGGTCTACCTCCACTGGCGGCTACGCCCTTGTTGTCGGACGCGGGTACGAGACCCTTTACTAGTAGATGTAGAACCCCTGACCGGTCTTGCGGCCGAGTTTTCCCTGCTCGACGTAATTTTCGAGTAAAGCCGCCGGGGCGTATTTGTCGTCGTTCAGGCCTGTTTGCAGCACTTTCATGATTGCAACACAGGTATCGAGCCCGATCAGGTCTGCGAGCGCCAGCGGCCCCATCGGGTGTGCGAAACCGAGCTTCGCAATCGTGTCGATCGCCTCGACCTCGGCCACCCCGTCCTCGAGCGCGTGCACCGCTTCATTGATGTAGGGCATCAGGATCCGGTTCGAGACGAAGCCCGGGAAGTCGTTCGCCACCGCCGGCGTCTTGCCCAGCTCCTCCGCAAATGCGGTGATTGCTCCCGCGGTCTCGTCCGAGGTCTCGCGGCCGCGCACGATCTCGACGAGCTTCAGCACAGGGACCGGATTGAAGAAGTGCATCCCGATGGCCTTGTCCGGGCGATTCGTCGCCGCCGCGAGCGAGCTGATCGGGATCGAGGACGTGTTCGAGGCCAAGATTGCGGCCGGTGCCAGCGTCAGGTCGGCGCGCCGAAAGACGTCCTCCTTCGTGTCGGCGTCTTCGACGACCGCCTCGATCATCAGCGCGGCGGGGACGAGATCGTCGACGATGGTGACGCGTGCGAGCACCTCGTCGGGATCCGGCGCGCCCTTCTCGGCGAGTTTCGCCAGGCTCTTCCGCATCGTCTCGAGCGCGCGCTCGGCGGCGCCGGGAGCAGCGTCGTACAGCGAGACGTGCCGGCCCGACGCGGCCACGACCTGCGCGATGCCGCCGCCCATCTGACCGGCGCCGACGACGAGAACGTGCTCGAAGCGCACGGCCGAGAGGCTAACGTCCAGCGCCCGGATGCTCCGCTTTCAGCTCGACCTCGAGATCGCCAGGCCCGTCCACGAAGTCTGGAGCTACCTCACCGATCCCGAGAACGTGCCGGAGTGGCAGGCGAGCGCCGTGTCCTCGCATCAGCTGTCCGACGGCCCGATGGGCGTCGGCACGCACCTCCAGGACGAGCGCCGTTTCCTCGGCCGCCGCGCCCGCTCGGAGGTCGAGGTCACCGAGTACGAGCCCGAGCGTCTGTTCACGCTGCACGGAATCTCTGGTCCGGTGCGGTTCACGGTCCGCCACCGGCTCGAAGATTGCGCAGGGCACACCCATCTCGACATCGAGGCGGAGGCTGACCCGAGCGGCATCGGACGCCTGATGCGCCCGATGGTCGAGCACGCTGCGGCGCACGAGATCCGCAAGGACTTCGACCGACTGAAGGAGTTGCTGGAGGCTGGAAGCTCCGAGCCGGCGGCTTCGATCTAGGGACTGTCCCCGACAGGGGACTGTCCCCGCAGCGGCACCGGCCCAGGAACGGCTCCAGGGACAGTCCCCGTTCGGGGACAGCCCCTTTCAGACTTCGATCAGAAGCGCGTCGCCCTGCCCTCCGCCGGAGCAGCTGAGGCGTCGCTTGCGATGCCGCCTAAGAGGGCGCGCGGGCTTTGCCCGTGCGTCCGCTAATCCCGGGTTGCAACGTCGCCGGTGCTAGCGGCGGTCTCAGACCTCGATGAGCAACGCATCGCCCTGCCCTCCGCAGGAGCAGCTGAGGCGTCGCTTGCGATGCCGCCTAAGAGGGCGCGCGGGCTTTGCCCGTGCGTCCGCTAATCCCGGGTTGCAAC
>DASQWX010000127.1:0-12799 GCA_035640035.1 Gaiellaceae bacterium | reverse complement strand
AACAGCGTGAACTGGGACCCGAAGATCAGGAGCAGCGCGACGAGGACGACCGTGCCGGCGGAGACCGTGTTGCCCTGGATCCGCAGCACGACCTCGGCGATGCCGAGGCCCAGGCCGAGGACGGTCATCAGGAAGCCGAACATGTAGAAGAAGACGAGCGGGTGGAAGTCGCGGATCACGTACTTCTCGCGCATCCGCCAGAAGAAGCCCTTGATCAGCAGCCACGAGATCGTCGGCACCACCTTCCGGAGGCGGATCCCGGAACGCTCCCCGACCCCGTAGATCGGGCGAGACGGAATGTCGCGCACACGAGCGTTCCAGACGTTCAGGTGGACGAGCATGTCGTTCGGGAACCCGTAGCGCTTGTAGATCCGGTCGAGATCGAGCAGCTCGAGGTACTCGAGCGAGACTGCGGTGTAGCCGGACTGAGAGTCGGCGATGTGCCAGTAGCCGGACGCGATCTTCGTCAGCAGCGAGAGGACGGCGTTGCCGAGGTAGCGGTAGCGCGGGATCAGCTGCCACGCCTGGCCCGTGAAAAGCCGGTTCGCCTTCGCGTAGTCGAGCTCTCCGCGCGCGACGGGCTCGCAAAGGTGGAGGAGATCGTCCGGATCCATCTGGTTGTCCGCGGCCATAACCGCGGTGACGTCGATGCGGTCTGCGAGCGCCTGCTTGTAACCAGTGACGATCGCGGCCCCGACGCCTTCGTTCCGCTCGTGCTCGATCACCTGGACGCGCTCGTCCGGCAGCGCGCGGGCGCGCTCGACGGTGTTGTCGGTCGAGTGGTCGTCGACGATGTAGATCCCGTCGACGAACCCCGGAATCCCGTCGACGGTCGAAGCGAGGAGCTGTTCCTCGTTGTACGCGGGGATGACGACCGCGACCCGCTTGCCGTCGAGCACGGGCTGAGATTAGTGGCCGCCTCGGTTGGCGCCAAAGGTGTTATTGGGCGCGCCCGGATGGTGTCGCCGGAACCGTTGGCCCGTCAGGCCATGCTGCGGCCCGTGGCCCGGGTGATGGGCTCCCAGAGCAGAGCGGCGACGATGCCGAGGAGCAGCCCGATCAGGGCGCCGACGAGGATCGAGTTGCGGCGGCTCCGTGCGGTCGTCTTGGTCGCCCGGGCGGAGATGTAGAGCTTGCTCTGCTCGACACTCTGCGCGAGCGCGAGCAGCGACTGGTTGTTCGAGAGATCGCTGACGACCTGGCGCTGCTCCTGCACCGCCAGGCCGATCTGGTTTGCGAACAGCAGGCGCTCGACCGTCGACAGGCCGGCACTGTTCTGCACCTCGGCCTGGAGCGACGTGATGCGTGTGTTGATGCTCTCGAGTTCCTTCTTGTCGGCGTTGATGTTCGACTGCAGGGTCTTGATTTTCGTCTTCACGTAGCCGGCCGAGACCTGGTTGACCGCAGCCTGCCCGAGCGCATCCGCGGCGCGCGCGATCTTCGCCGGGCGCTTGCCCGTGACGACGATGTTCACGAGCGGGTTCTGTCCGGTCCGTCCCAGCGCGGCGGCGACGCCGGCGACGGCCTGCGTCGAGACGTGTCCGCGCAGGGAGCCGTTCGGCAGGCCCGCCTTCTGCTCCGCCCTGTGCTGCCAGAACGGCGATAGGACGACCTGCTTCACGGCCGCGGGGTTCGTGCTCAGGCTCTGGATCTGCCCGCTCCCGGTCGGCGAGAGCGGCTGCCCCAGATAGATCGTCGACTTGGCCTGGTAGACCTGATGACCGCCGAGCGAGAGCAGGTAACCGATTGCGATCCCGGCTACCAGGCCCGCGAGCGGCAGCCACCACCGCGCCACGAGCACGTGCCAGTAACGCCCGAGCTCGAGCTCCTCCTCTGCTTCGAGGTCCGGCAGAGGCCGTTCGCGCGGTCTGCGCACCTGAGTTTCCGGCCCCATGCTGGCGGCGACTTTAGCGGCCGCGCTTCCCGGCGCGCTGGATCAAGGCGTAGAGCTTCGAGTAGCCGACGAGGTACAGGCGGTTCTTCGACGCAACGACCGCCGCGTACTGCCCGGTCGGGTAGCGCCAGAGAAGCTTGCCGCTGCGAGCGTCGAGCCCAAGCGTCTTGCCGTTCAGTGTCGAGAAGTAGACGACGCCGTCGATCACCACCGGCGAGCCGGAGATCTTGCCGCCCGCGTTGAAGCGCCAGCGGACGTCGCCCGTCGCCGCGTCGAACGAGTAGAAGTTGCCGTCGTAGGAGCCGACCATGACGTCGCCTCGCCAAACGGCCGCCGAGGTGTAGATGAAGTCGCCCGTCCCGTTCGACCAGCGCAATTTGCCGCTCGTCGCCCCGTAGGAGTACATCTTTCCGTCGGTCGCGCCCAGGTAGATGCGGCCGTAGGCGACTGCCGGATTGGCGTAGAAGGTTCCCGTCCGGCCGATCCGCGGCTGCGACGAGGCGCGCCATAGCTGCTTGCCCGTTCGGGCATCGAGCGCGTAGACGTGCGTGTCGTAGGAGCCGAAGAAGACGCGGTGGCCCGACAGCGCGATCGCTCCCTTGACGAGACCGCCCGCCTTGAAGTGCCAGCGGAGGTTGCCGGAAGCGGCCGTGAACGCGTAGACGTCGTGCGACCAGTCGCCCACGACGACCATTCCGTCGGCGAAGAGCGGTGAGCTCTCGCTCGGTCCGATCGTGCGCTGCCAGCGGATGCGGCCGGTCTCCGCGTCGAAGGCGATCACCTTCCCGTCGACACCGTGCGAGGCATTGCACGGCGGCTTGTTCAGGAGGGAGACGAAGACCAGGTGGTCGCCGACCGCCGGCGATGCCGCCGAGCAGCGATGCGACCGGTACGTCCAGACGGATTTGCCGCGCCGCTCGTCCAGCGCGAAGACGGTGCCGGCATTGTTGACGATGTAGAGCCGGCCGTATGCAATCACCGGCGGGAACTCGAGCAGCGCGTGCGCACGGAACGTCCAGACGGGCCTCGTCCGATAAGGCGGACGCACCTTGAAGCCGAGCGGCGAGCGGAGGCGCGCAGGGTCGTAGCCGTACATCGGCCACGTGACGCCGGGCGGCTCCGCGACCTTCTTCGGCTCGGTCTTGACGAACTCGACCGACGACGACCCGCGGATATCGCGGCCCTGGTACTTCCGGTAGAGAAGGGCCGCGGCGCCGAGCCCGACGAGCAGCACGACGATGCCTGCCGCCGTGTACTTGACCCGTTTGCTCACCGACGGTGTTCGACAGCATAGAGCCGCGAGTAGCCGTGGAGCAGCAGCCGGCCTCCGTTCCCGGAGACCGCCACGTACTGGCCGTCGCGGAACCGCAGCACCCGCCGGCCCGAGCGCGCGTTGAGCCCGTAGATCCCGTTTCGGGTGTTACTGAAGTAGACGACGTTGCCGACGACCGCGGGGGAGCCCGAGATCGGACCACCGCTCGAGAAGCTCCAGATGATGCGGCCGCTCGCCGCCGAGACGCAGTAGAGGCGGCCGTTGTGGGAGCCGAAGTAGACGCGGCCGGCCCAGACCGCCGGCGACGAGTACACGTAGGCGCCGGTGTGCACCGTCCAGAGGTGCCTGCCGCGGATCGAGAAGGCATTCATCGTGTCGCCGTCGGAGGAAGGCACGAAGACGCGGCCGCCCGCAGTCGCCGGCGTCCCGTAGATCCGGCCGTTCACGGAGGCGGCCCAGCGCAGCCGCCCGGTCAGCGCCGAAAGGGCGAGCAAGCGACCGCCGTAGTCGCCGATGTAGATCGTCCGCCCGCGGCGCGATGCGCTCGACGTGATCTTGTAGCCGGAGCGGTGCACCCACCGGATCTTGTGCGTGCGGAGGTCGAGCGCGTAGACGTTTCCGTTCCAGGCTCCGAAGAAGTCGAGACCGTGCCAGATCAGCGGCGACGACTCGATCGGAGCTCCGATCAAGCGGTGCCAGAGCAGGCGGCCGTTGTGGCGGTCGAAGACCCAGACGTGGCCGTCCATGCCGTGGACGATGAGCTGATCGCCGGCCACGGCCGGCGACGACGCGAGCTTCCCGTGGGGTATGTCGAATCGCCAGGCAAGCCTCCCGTTACCCATCGAAAGGCCGCGCACGCTGCCCCACGCGTTGCCGATGAAAGCGACACCGTTGGTGACGACGGCCGGGAACTCGAGCATGCCGCCGAGCGGTCGGCTCCAGACGATCCGGAACGGCGGGCGGACCTTGATCCACGGCTGCGTCTGGGTGCGTGCCTCGTTCGCGCCGAAGAGCGTCCACTGGAGCGAGCGGCGGAAGATGCGAACACCCGACAGAGGACGGTGGCGGACGTTGATGTGGAGCTGACGGCCGTTGTATCCCTTTGCCGAGACACGTACCGGAAGCAACCGTCTGCGGGGCGGGTGAAGGACCGCGACACCGCGCCGGTTCGTGCGCGCCGCGACGACGCCGAGCTGAACGCGGGCGCGGGCGACCGGGCGGCCCAGATCGCCGTCGAAGACGACGACCTTCACGCCGTGTACGTGCACGGCGACCCGTGTGGAGCTCGCATGGCGCGGCTTCATCGGCGCCGTCTGTGGGGCGGCGCGCTTGCCGGACTCGCCGCACGCGGCGGCGACAGCGGCAAGGACCGCAGCTAGGACAACCCCGAGTGAAAGACGACGGCCGGCGACGCGGTCACGTTAGCGACTCGCCCGGTCGGGAATCGGTGGGAACGAGTTCGTCGTACAGAGCCTCGTGCTCGGCTGCAGCGCTTTCCCACGTGAGCGCCTCGCGGGCGCGCGCGGTGCCTCGAACGGCCTCCTCAAGCGTCCTCTCGTCGGCAAGCAGCCGCAGGCATGCGGCCGCCAGCGCCTCGACGTCCTCGGGCGGCACGACCTCGCCCGCGCCGAACTCCGCGACGATCTCGCCGAGGCTGCCGACGTCGGACACGACGATCGGGAGGCCGTGGCCGATGGCCAGGGCGAGAACGCCCGACGCGTCGACACGTTGGCGGTAGGGCAGCGCGACGACGGTCGCCTTCGCGAGCACCTCCTCGACGTCGTCGTCCGGAAGGAAGCCCAGTCGCCACTCGACCCTCTCGCTGATGCCGAGCTCTGTCGCCAGCTTCAGGAGCGGCTCGACCGGATCGAGCGGATCGCCCGCGACGACGAGCCGCACATCGGGACGCTCCCGGGCGACGAGTGGCAGGGCGCGCAGCAGCAGATCGATGCCCTTGTACGTGCGGATCAGCCCGAAGAAGAGCAGCGTCTGGCCGCGTCGACCGCCGTCGTCAATCGTCCCCGGGCGCTCGAACACGGGGTGTGGAATCCGGGTGATCTTCTCCTCGGGGACGCCGAGCTTGGCGAGCTCGCCGATGCCGCGCCGGGACTGGACGATGATTCGGTCGACCGTGTGAAAAACGCGAAGCCAGGCCTCGCGGCGACGCGAGAGCATTCCGGCGAGGTCGTGCGCCGTGAGGACAGTGGGCCGCTCCGCGGCGACGGCCCGCAACCATCGGAGATCGATGTCAGGCCGGAACAGCCACTGCACGTGGACGACGTCCGGCGCGAGGCTCTGGAGCCGACGACGGACTCGCCGGACGCTCGGGCCGTACTCGAGCGTCTTTAGCGGAAGCCGCGCTCGCGACCGCGGGGCGCGCGAGAACAGCGACGAGCTGAGCGGGAAGAAGAGCTGCTCCCGCTGATAACCGGCCGGCTCCGGTGCCTCCCCGAACCGGAACGGGGCCGTCAGCAGAGTGACGTCGTGGCCGCGTGCCGCGAGCGCCACGGCGAGCCGATGGTCGTACGGTGGCGTGTACGCTCCCGCATCGATGAGTGCCACGCGCACCGGCCGATGGTAGCCCGCGCAATCAAGCGGATCGCCGACCCGATCCTCGCCTTTTTCCTGCTGATTCTGTTCTTGCCCGTGCTGCTCGCGATCGCCGTCTGGATCCTCCTGGAGACCGGCCGCCCGGTGCTCTACAGCCAAGTGCGGGCGGGCAAGGACGGGAAGCCGTTCCGAATGCTCAAGTTCCGGACGATGGTCAAGGACGCGGTCGAGCGCGGCCGCAGGGAACGGCTGAGCGAAGACCCCTACGGGATCATCCCGAACGACCCGCGGATCACCCGGAGCGGCCGCTTCCTCCGTCGCACGAGCCTCGACGAGCTTCCGCAGCTCCTCCACGTCATCGGCGGCCAGATGAGCCTCGTTGGGCCGCGCCCCGACCTCGTCGAGCAGGTCGCCAACTATGCCAACGAGGACCGGCGGCGACTCGCGGTGCGTCCGGGCATCACCGGCTGGTCGCAGGTTCAGGGTCGCGACGAGATCGGCTGGCCGGAGCGCTTCGAGCAGGATGCCTGGTACGTCGAGAACTGGTCGCTTGTCCTCGACCTGAAGATCCTGCTCCTGACGCTGACGCAGCCGTTCCGCGACGAGCCCGTTCCCGTCGAGGACACGATGAACATCGAGCGCGCCCGGCGCGCCTCGTCGGCCCACCCGCGCTCATGACTTCGGCATCGGCGGGACGGACGGCGGCCCTCGTCGAGGTGCCGGCGGGCGAGTGGGACGCCCTGCTCGCCGCTCTCGGCTGCGCCGACGTCTACCTACTCCGCGCCTATCTCGAGAGTTCGTGCCTGCTCGAGCGCGGAAGGCCGAGGTTCCTTCATCTCTCGGACCGCGGGGGCGACGTCGTCTTCGCCGTGATCGTGCGCGAGATCGAGGGCGCCGACGGCCGGGTCGATGCGATCACGCCCTACGGCTACGGCGGGCCGGTCGCGGTTGGCACCGAGCCGGCGGTCGACGACTTCTACCAGCTCTATAACGGTTGGTGCACAGCGAACGGGGTTGTCTCGACGTTCATCCGCTTCCACCCGCTGTTCGCGAACCAGCGCCAGGCGCCTGGGGGCGTCGACGTCGAGCGGCTGGCAGACACGATCGCCTGGTCGCTCGACCGGGATGTCGATCTCTTCACCGGCCTGCATCCGAAGCACCGGAACAAGGTGCGCAAGGCGAGGGCCGGGGGCTTCGAGATCGCTGTGCGCGAGGCGCCAGAGAGCCTGGCGGAGTTCGCGGCGCTCTATGAGGCGACGATGTCGCGGCTCGGCGCGAGCGACTTCTACTTCTTTCCCGGCGAGTACTGGCTGTCGCTCGAGGCGGGGCTTCGCGACCAGATCGTGCTCGTCGAGGCGCGGCTCGGCTCCGAGCTCGCGGCGGCCGCGCTCTGCTTCGCGACGGCTCCGTGGCTCCACTACCACGTCTCCGGGACGAGCGAGCGAGCGCGGGAAGCGGGAGCCGCGAATCTCGTCCTCTTCGAGGCCGCCTGCTGGGGACAGGAGCATGGTTTGCAGCAGTTCCACCTCGGGGGCGGCCTGGGTGGACGGGAGGACACCCTCTTCCACTTCAAGCAGCGCTTCTTCCCGGAGGGACGGCGCGAGGCGAGCATCGGGAAGCTCGTCCACAACGCGGAGGCCTACTGCGCCCTCGCTGGACTCTCGGAGCTCCGGCTCGACGGCTTCTTCCCCGCGTACCGCATCCCCACGTAAAATCGCCGCCCGCCCGATGCGGATCCTCTACATCGACTCGAAGTTCGGAAGCCCGAGAGCGTCGTCGCACGCGCGCGTCTACCACTTCTCGCAGCGGCTACGCGAGCGCGGGCACGAGGTGACGATCATCGGCCGGGACTCTGGGCGGATGGAGCTCGACGGAGCGCGACAGCGCGGGATGGTCACGCGCGGAAAGCTGGACGAGCTCGACGTCGTCCTCCTGAAGGTGCCGTACGCCCAGGCCTACTCGAAGCGGATGCGGATGCTGTCGTACGGCGGCTTCACGCTCGGCGCCGCCGCGCTGGCTGCCGCCGGCCCCGCAGACGTCGTCTTCGCTTCCTCGAGCCCGCTGACGATCGGGATCTCCGGCGTGCTGGCGTCACGCCTCCGCCGGGCGCCGTTCGTGTTCGAGCTGCAGGATCTCTGGCCCGCCGTGCCGATCGGGATGGGCTTCCTGACCGGACGCGCCGAGATAGGGACCGCCGAATGGCTGGAGCGAAAGCTCTACGACGCCGCGCGGCGGATCGTCGTCTGCAGCGAGGGCGTTCGCGAGGCGCTCGTCTCGCGCGGCATCCCGTTCGAGAAGATCGTCCTGATCCCAAACGTGAGCGACATCGAGCACTTCCGCCCGGACGTCTCGGACCCCTCGTTCCGGCAGCAGCACGGCCTCGAGGGCAAGTTCATGGCCGTCTACGCGGGAGCGATGGGCGTGACGAACGGGCTCGACCAGCTCGTCGACGCGGCAGTCGCGCTCCGGGATGCCGGCGACAGCCGGGTCGCAATCGTCGCTGCCGGGAACGGCACCGAGAAGGAGCGGATCGAGCGCCGCGTGGCCGACCTCGAGCTCGAGAACCTGATCGTCCTCCCCGACATCCCGCGCGCCGAGATCCCGCGCCTGGTCGGGACAGCGGATGTGACCCTGACGACGTTCGCGCCCGTTCCGATCCTGCAAACGAACTCGCCGAACAAGTTCTTCGACTCGCTCGCGGCCGGCAAGCCGGCGATCGTCAACCTCGACGGCTGGCTCCGGCGGCTCGTCGAGGAGAAGAGGGTCGGGGTCTACGTGCCCCCGACGGACGGGAAGGCGCTTGCCGACGCGCTCGCCGAGCTGGCAGGAAAGGCGGAGCTCGTTCGCGAGCTCGGCCGAAACGCGCGCGCGCTCGCGGAACGCGAGTTTTCGAGCGACCTCTTGGCGGATCGGCTCGCCGATGTGCTCGAAGAGACGCAGTCGAACCACAGACGCACCTCGCAGCCGGCCGCGGCATGACCGGGTCTCGGCCGGCTGTCGTCTACGGCCTGCTCTGGGCCGGCCTCTCGCTCGCGCGCGCTCTCGGCCGCGCCGGCGTCCGGGTGACAGGGATCGCGTCGGACCGCAACGACTTCGGCCTCCGCTCCCGCTACCTCGCCGAACGCCACCTGACCCGTGAGGACGACGACGAGCGGACGCTGTCGCTCCTGAAGAAGGCGGCGCGGAACGAGCGGCCGATCCTGTTCCCCGAGCGCGACGAGAACGTGCACTTCGTCGTGCGACGCTGGGACGAAGTCCGGGAGCTCGCGGATGTGCCCCTGCCCGACGACCTCGAGACGGTTCTGCGGCTGCGACGGAAGGACCGGCTGCGGGCGGAGGCAATCCGGGCCGGCATCTCGATCCCGGCCACCGCCTTCCCGGCCGACGAGGCGGAGCTACGAAGCCTCGACTTCCCGCCTCCCTACCTGATCAAGGCGGTGACCGGGCAGGAGCTCGCCTACTCGTTCGGTCACAAGGTCTTCTTCGCCGCCGACGTCGACGCCGCTGCGACCTTCTGGGCCAAGGCCCGCGAGCGCGGGTTCGAGACGGTCGTGCAGGAGTTCATCCCGAACGCGTACGACAGGATCTACTCGCTCTTCAGCTACGTCGGCGTCGACGGCCGTCCGCTGGCGAATGTCGTCGGGCGCAAGGTGCGGCAGGGGCCGCTCCGGTTCGGGACGAGCGCCGTCTTCCTTGTCCAGCCCGAGCCGCGCGTGCTCGACGCCGGGCTGCGGCTGCTGGAGTCGGTCGGGTACCGCGGCTTCGCACAGGTCGAGTTTGCGTACGACGAACGGGACGACGAGTTCAAGGTGCTCGAGGTGAACACGCGGCCGCCGATGTGGGCGGGCGTGGCGATGAGCCGCTACTTCGACATCGCCCGGATCGCCTACGACGACCTTTCCGGCCGGCCGCCGCGCGAGCCGCAGACGTTCACGGACGAGGTCGCCTGGGTGTACTTCGCCAAGGACGCCTGGGTCGGGCTGCAGATGCTGCGGGCGCGCGAGCTGTCGCCGCGCGAGTTCCTCTCGCCCTATCTCCGCCGCCGGAAAGTGGCGTCCACGCTGGCGGTCGACGACCCGTTGCCGGCGGTCGCCTCGCTCAGGTATCTGCGCTCGAAGCTCGCCTGACCTCGCCGAGAACCTGTTCGTAGACGGCGACGGTGAGATCCGTCGTCCGCTTCCAGGAGAACTCGTTGCCGGCGCGTTCGCGGGCCGCGGCGCCGAGCCGACGGCGCAGCTCCTCGTCGGCCAGCAGCCGCTGCAGCGCCGCGCGGAGGGCGCCGACATCGCCCGGAGGAACGAGAAGGCCGGTCTCCTCGGGGACGACGAGATCGAGGAGGCCGCCGACCGCGGACGCGACGACGGGCCGCCCGTACGCCATCGCCTCGGCGCAGACGACGCCGAACCCCTCCCGGTGCGAGGGGACGGCCACGACGGCGGCGCGCTCGTAGAAGCCGCCGAGTTGCTCATGCGGGACGAACCCGAGGGCGCCGGGGACGCGGTCTCGCAACGGCCCGTCGCCGACGATCGTCAGCGGCATCCCGTCGGCAGCCGCCAGCAAGTCGAGGATGCCCTTCTCGCGCGAGAGGCGGCCCGCGAAGAGCACTTCCGGGGGATCGGCCTCCGGGCCGACGCGGGGCGGCACGTCGACCCCGCTCCGGATCACGCGCACCGCGCCCGCGCCGAGCTCCGTGGCCGCGTCGGCGAGCGCATTCGAGGCGCAGAGGGTCACGCGCGCACGACGCAGGATCCGCCGCGCGAGCGGCCGCGCTCTCCGGGCGAGCTCGACGTCGGTGCCCCAGAGCTGGACGACGAACGGACGTCCGAGCGTCATCGCGATCGCACCGAGCGGGAGCCAGTGGGCGTGGACCAGGTCGGCCTCCGCCGCGGCCCGCCGGGCCGCTCGCCGGAAGGCTCCAACCATCAGCGGCAGCAGCAGCGACCGCGCCGGCTGCCGGCGGAGGTTGCCGATCACGCCGGATCTGTAGGCGATCCCGTAGTGGCGCACCGTTGCGGGAGAGACCACCTCCACCTCGATCCCGCGCTCGCGCACGCGCTCGACCGCGTCGGCGACGAATCTCCCCGCCGGGTCGCCCGGCGTCCGCGGGTACGAGGTCGTGAGGACGGCGACCCTCACTCGACCGCCTGCAGCCGCCGCCCGAAGACGAGGGGCAAGGCGAGCACGAGCAGGACGAACGCGTAGAAGTAGAAGGCGGTCATCGTCAGGTAGAACGCGTTCGCGGCGAGCGTGCCGACGAGGGCCGCCGTCAAGCCCCAGGCGACCGGCCGCACCCGCGCCGCGACCGGATCGCGGACGGCGGCAAGCGCGCGTCCGATCGCGCGGGCGGCCCTGAGGCGGCGGAAGATGTACCAGAGGAAAACGGCGAAGAGCGCGGTGCCGACGAGCCCGGTCTCGACCATCAGCGCCACGTAGAACGAGTGTGGGCCCCAGTTCGTCTTCCCGGTGACGAATTGGTAGTAGACCGAGAAGTTGTTGAACCCGAGCCCGAAGAACGGGTGCTGGTGCAGCACCTGCGGGATGAAGTCGTAGACCTGGAAGTGCGCGCTCGTCGAGCGCCCGCCGCGCTGGAGGCGCGCGGAGATGACCGTGTGGAAGAAGTGGGGTCGACGATGAATCTCGTAGGCGACGAGAGCCGCGACGAGCGCGAGCGGGACGAACATGGCGCGCGAGATCAGCAGCCGTCGATACGGAATCAGCAGCACGAGAAACCCGACGCCCAAGCCGAGCAGCCCGCTCCGCGAGAGCGTCGCGAGCTCGACCGCCAGGAGCCCGGCGATCAGCAAGGCCAGCGGCAGGCGCAGCCGATGCCTCCGCTCGAGCCGCAGGTACAGCGGCCCGAGCACGAGCAAAGGCACCACGAGCTGGATGCCGAGGTGATTCGGGTCGGGCGTCAGGCCGTCGATCCGGTAGACGTTCGAGCCCTGGACGGCGCCGTAGATGTTGATCTGGGTCGAGTGCCCGGTGATCGGCTCGATCAGACTGGCGTCGAGGTTGTGGCCGGCCTGCGCGGCGGCGAGCTGGAAGACGCCGTAGACGGAGTTGGCCGCGACACCGAGGCAGAACCACGCGAGCATCCGCCAGTAGACGCGCTCGCTCGAGCGGAAGAGGTAGTCGAGCGCCGCGACGAGGAACGCGAAGTGGAGCACGAACTTGCCGAGGCCCTTGCCGAACTGCGTCAGCGCCTGGGTCGTGTCCAGGTTGTAGAAGCCGACCAGGTAGACGAACAGGAAGGCGGCGAAGAACGCCAGCACGATCCCCGACGTCTTCGTCAGCGAGCCGTCGCGGCGACCGAGGCGGCGCAGCAGGTACGCGCCGATGAAGAGGATCGAGATCACCTCGGTGAGGGCGATCTTCCCGGCGACGTTCCAGAAGAGCTTCTCGAAGCTCATCGTGAAGACGGCGGCGTAGAGGAGGAAGTCGGTGAGGCGGCGCGAGGGCATCAGTCCTGAACCCTCAAGAGCAGCTCAGCAAGGTCCTCGACGCGCCGGCGCCTGGAGATGCGCTCCCGAAGTTCGGGGCCGAGCGGCGTTCCGTTCAGCCTCCCGGCCCGCCAGCGGGACTCGAGGCCGATCAGCGCCTCGCGGATCCCGGCGACGTCGTCCGGCGCGACGACCACGCCCGCTCCAGCTTCCCGGATCAGGTTCGCGGCCGCGCCGGCCGGCGGCACGGCGGCCAGGATCGGGCGCTCGGCCGCGAGGTACTCGAAGATCTTTCCCGGAAGAACGGGCGCGCCCCGCTCTCCGGCCTCGGGCAGGAGCAGCAGGAGGGCTTCCGAGTCGCGCTGGTAGGCGAGCGACCGCCGCCGCGAGCCGAACGGCAGCAACTCGAGCCGGTCGCCGAGCTCGAGCCCGTCGGCCCACTCCCGGTCGCGCGTGCTCAGCTCGCCGACGAAGCGCGCGACCACGCTCTCGAGTCCGGCGTCCGCGAGTGCGGTGAGGAACGGCCGAGGGTTGCGCTTCCCGAAGAAGCTGCCCGCATGCGTGATTCGGAAGCGATCGCCGGGCGTGTACTCGAGCCCTTCGAAGTCGTCGTAGTCGGCGCCGTTCGGGATCACCGCGATC
>DASQWX010000126.1:0-10012 GCA_035640035.1 Gaiellaceae bacterium | reverse complement strand
TTCGACCAGTTCGATCCGCCGGACGACGGTGGCCGGCCTTTCGAGGATGCGATCTTCACGCCCGGCGGCGAGGGAGAGCCCGTCGGACGCGAGACGACCTCCCATCTGATCAAGGCTGCGCTGCCGGAGCTGTCGATCTTCGAGATGACCTTCGCGCCCGAGTTCGAGGGCGTCGATCCACACACGCACGACGGCCTCGTCGATGCGTTCCTCGTCCTCGAGGGGGAGGTGGACTTCGTCGTCGGCGACGAGGTTCGGCGGGCCGATGCGGGCGTGTTTCTCGCCGCGCCTCCCGGCGCGCGCCACGGTTTCTCGAACCCGGGCCCCGACCCACTCCGTGTGCTCAACATCCACGCCCCGGACGGGGGTTTCGCCGGCCGGCTGCGCAGCTAGATGGACGCCGAAGCGCGGTTCAACGAGATCGCCGACGACCTGGCGGCGCAAAACGCCGACGTCGAGCTCGGAAAGATGTTCGGGATGCCGACGATTAAGCGCGGCGGCAAGGCAACCTCCGGCTTCTGGCAGAACTCGATGGTCTTCAAGCTGACCGACGAAGCGAAACGAGAGCAGGCGCTCGCGCTCGACGGTACAGAGCGGTTCGATCCTATGGGCGGCCGTCCGATGCGCGAGTGGGTCGTCGTCCCGGCGAGTCACTCGGACGAGTGGCCCGGGCTCGCCCGCGAAGCGCTCTCGGCGTAACCAACCTCCAGCTCGGCGTCGTCCGCGCCGATAGCGGACGCAATGCGTGTCAAGCTCCTCGTTCCGCTCAGCGTCTCCTTCCTCGCCGCCTTCGTGGCGCAGATCGAAGGGACAATCGTGACGCTCTGGGCGTCCGACCGAAGCACGGCGTGCTCGACGTCGAGCCCGGCCGAAGCCTGCTCCCTGAACAGCGTCGTCGCCTTCATCGCCGGCACCTTCTTCGCCGTCGAGGCACTCGCCGCGACGCTCACCTCCCTCGTTCTCTACCGAAACGGGAGGCGCCTCGGCGCAGGCGTCACAGCCGCAGGCCTGGTCGCCGCGCTTGCGCTCGAGCACGTCTGGCTTCTCACTTAACCGCGAAAAAAGCTGCGCATTTTTCGTTGCCTCCGCACTGGTAACGCCCATCGCTTCGCTCGGAAGCATCCAGATCATGCTCGTTGGGTAAACCAGCCTCCCTCTCTTTCCGCCAGAAACACGACCATGTTCTCGCCGCTCGCGAGCACGACGTCGAAGTAGCGGCGGTCGACCGGCTCCTCCGTCCACCAGCGGTCGACGACTCGCCACTCCTCACGGAGGAGCGCGACCTGTTGCCGATTGACGCTCCGCGGCGTCCCGTCGACGTGCGTCTCGACGAGCGCCCGCTGCGGCGGATTGAGGCGCCTTGTCATCGCCGAACTGTTCACCGGCTTTGCCACCCGGGTTTAGCGGCCGTGCCGCACCTGTCGGCACGGCCTTTTCAGCGGCATCGCAAGCGACGCCGCAGCATTCAGCCTTCGCGCGGAACCAGCAGCGCTCGCTGCTCGGGGATTCGCGACCACGGAGCGACCTCCACGACCGAACACACCGCGCCGGAGCCGGCTCCCGCACGCACCTGCTTCAAGCCTTCACTGAGATGCGCGCGCAGCTCGACTCCCTCCGGCTGGACGAGCTCCAGCTGTCGCCCGACCAGCTGCGCGAGCTCCACCAGCTCGAGTCCGAGCCGAGTCACCGGTGCGGGAAGCTCCGCGAGCTTCGGGCCGAGCGCGAGACGGAGCCGGTCGCGCTCCGCCGTCGCATCGCGCAGCGTGACTGTCCGCCGCCACGATCCCCCGCCGACGAGTCTCGCAGACAGCGCGAGCTTCCGCACCGCTCTGTCGCCGCGCTCCGGCCGGGCGAGGAGCCGGTCGAGCAGGGCACCCAGCGCCCGCCGGAGCGTCAGCTCGTTCGCGACCGCCTCGGGAAACTCGAGCGTCTCCACGAGCTCGTTTGCGACCTTGCGCGCGCGGACCCCGCCGCGCTTCTCGCCTCTCGCCAGGCTCCAGGCCCGCCGGCCGTCCGGCCCCAATCGTTCGGCAACGGCGGCGCCCGGTAGCCCAGCAAGCTGTCCAAGCCTTCGCACCCCGAGCTCCTCCAGCTCCTCCCGGCGCTCGGCTTCGACCGGGAGCAAGGTCAGCGGCAGCGGTGCGAGGAAATCGCGCGTCTGACGGTCGGAGACGATCAGCACCTGTCCGGACCGAGCCACGTTCGCCGCAGCCAGCGCGGCGAACCGGCGCTCGGCAGCCCCGATCCGCGCGTCCCATGCCGGGCCGACCGCGGCGAGTGCCCGTTTCAGGGCCGGCTCGAGGCCGCGGTAGAGCCGCTCGATCCCGCGCGTCTCGAAGTAGACGCAGCCGGCCGCGGCGGATTCGACCGCGAAGCCGGAATCTTCGAGCCGCTTCAGAAGCTGCTCCCACTCGTGCTCGACGACCGCGGGATCCTGATCGACGAGCGCGAGGTTCGGGCACAGCGAGAGCGCCTCCCCCATTCGCATCCCCGGCTGGACTCCCGCGGCCTCTGCCGCCGCGGTGACGGGCCCGAGGACGGGCTCTTCGCCTGCAGCCGGCCCGAGCGCAGCAGGCCGAAGCGTCAGCGCAGGCCGTTTACGGAGCGCCGCTCGAAGCTCGAAACCGGGGATGAGAAGGCACGCGATCACTTGCGAACGTATGTTCTACACGAACACATGTTCGCTGTCAAGGACTCCTCCGCTGAGGTAGGCCGTTTCGCGACACCGGTCTAGGCTTAGCCGGATGGCGATCTGCCCACGCTGCGGCGAGGAGAACCCGGACCGAGCACGATTCTGCCTGGCCTGCGCGGCACCGCTGGCCGAGTCGGCGCGACAGCAAGAAGAGCGCAAGATCGTCTCCGTCCTCTTCGTCGACCTGGTCGGATTCACAGCAAGCTCGGATGCGGCGGATCCCGAAGACGTTCACGCGACGCTCCAGCCTTATCACGCTCGCGTCCGCCAGGAGATCGAGCGGTTCGGAGGCGTGGTCGAGAAGTACGTTGGCGATGCCGTCATGGCGGTGTTCGGGGCGCCCATTGCGCACGAGGACGACGCAGAGCGCGCGGTCCGTGCCGGCCTTCGTGTTCTCGAGGCGACCGACGAGCTCGGGCTCCGGGCACGGGCGGCCGTGAATACGGGCGAAGCTCTCGTCGCGCTCGGCGCACGACCGGAGCGGGGGGAGGCACTCGTCGCGGGTGACGTCGTGAACACGGCGTCCCGCCTGCAGGGCGCGGCGGAGACGGGGACGCTCGTCGTCGGTGAGCTGACTTATCGGACGACTCGCGACCAGATCGACTACGAGCCGCAACAACCGGTCGCCGTCAAGGGGAAGCCGGAACCCGTGCCGCTCTGGCGCGCCCGAGGGACGCGAAGCCGCTTCGGCGTAGACGTCGAGATCGGCGGCGTGACTCCCCTCGTCGGGCGCGATTCTGAGCTGTCGCTGTTGAAAGAGGCATACACCCGCGTCAAGCGCGACGCCTCGGTGCAGCTGGTCACGCTCGTCGGCGAGGCCGGCGTCGGCAAGACGCGCCTACTTCGGGAGCTGGGCAGCTGGCTCGACGAAGAACCCGACCTCGTCTACTGGCGGCAGGGACGTTGCCTCCCCTACGGCGACGGGATCACGTTCTGGGCACTGGGAGAGATCGTCAAGGCTCAGGCAGGGATCCTCGAATCGGACGACCCCGGAGCCGCCGCCGCAAAGCTCGCGACGAGCGTGCAGACGATCGTCGCCGATCCGGGGGAGCAAGACTGGATTCGCGCTCGTCTAGCGCCGCTCCTCGGCCTCTCCGGTGAGGCCGCGGGAGCCAGCCGCGAGGAATCGTTCACAGCCTGGCGCGGCTACCTGGAAGCGGTTGCCGCGCAACGTCCGCTGGTCCTGATCTTCGAGGACCTCCACTGGGCGGACGAGGCGCTGCTCGAGTTTCTCGACGACCTGCTCGACTGGTCGGTGGGGGTCCCCCTGCTCGTCGTCTGCACGGCGCGGCCGGAGCTCTACGAGCTGCATGCGTCCTGGGGCGGCGGCAAGCGGAACTCGACGACCATCTCGCTCGCGGCGCTGCCCGCCGACGAAACCGCTCGGCTCCTCCATGCCCTGCTCGACCAGACGGTCCTCCCCGCCGAGACGCAGACGCTCCTGCTCGAGCGCTGCGGAGGAAACCCGTTGTACGCCGAACAGTTCGCGCGCATGCTCGCCGACACCGGCGACGAGCTCGGGGTGCCCGAGACCGTCCAGGCGGTGATCTCGGCCCGGATCGACGCCCTCGGCGGCGAGCGGAAGGCATTGCTGCAGGACGCGGCCGTGATCGGAAAGGTCTTCTGGGCCGAAGGCGTCGCCGCGATCTCGGGCCGTGACGAGCGAACGGTGATGGCCGCTCTCATCGACCTTGCTCACAGGGACCTCATCCGCCCCGCCCGCACCTCATCGCTCGAGCGGAAACGCGAGTTCGCGTTCACGCACCTGCTCGTGCGCGACGTCGGTTACGCGCAGATCCCTCGCGGCGAGCGGGCCACGAAGCATCGCCTCGCGGCCGAGTGGATCAAGACGACGGTTGGGGAGCGCGTCGCCGACCACGCAGAGCTGCTCGCCTTCCACTACTCCGAAGCGCTCGAGCTGGCAAGGGCCGCCGGCATGGATCCCGCCGCCACGGAAGGGTTGCGCGCGGCTGCCGTCGAGATGCTGCTCGCGGCCGCCGAGCGAGCGAAAGATCTCGACGCCAACCGCCAGATCGAGACGCTCGACCGGGCGCTCGCGCTGGCGAGCGCCGAAGAGCGGCCGCAGGTACTCGCCCGCCACGCGACTGCATGCGCCGAAATCGGCCGCACGCGCGATGTCCTCACGGACCTCGACGAGGCGATCCCGCAACTCAGGGCTGCCGGCGACAACATCACCCTCGGTGTGGCCCTCAGCGAGCTCGCGTGGGCGCTCGAGTTCAGTGCGGATCCCGCAGAGAGCGAGGCGGCGCAGATGGAAGCAGAGTCCGTGTTGCGACGCGAACCGCCCGGCCCTGAGCTCGCGCTGGTCCTGGCTCGGGGCGCCGGGTCGCTGATGATGAAAGAACGCTCGGAGGAATGTCTCAAGGCCTGCGAGAGCGCGTGGCCGATCGTCGAGGAGTTCGGACATGCGCGCAGCCGCCACATGCTCCACCAGTTCCGGGGGATCAGCCGCGTCGCGACCGGGGACGTCGAGGGCGGGCTCAAAGAGCTTCGCGACGTCTACGAAGAAGCCACGCGCTCGAATATCTCCGAAAGTGGGATGAGCACGTTCGTCAACCTCGGCTACTGGACCTGGTGGGCCGAAGGCCCACAGGAAGGAGCGGAGCTCTTTCGAGAAGGGATCGAATGGTGCAAGCGTCGCGGCATCCCTGTCGAATGGGCTGAGACCGAGTTGACGTGGGCGCTCTTCGACCTCGGCGAGTGGGACGACGTTCTTGCGCGAGCCGACCGGCTGCTCGCCGAGGCGCAGGCGGAGGAGTCAGCCGTGCTGGAGACGATGGGCCGCCCGACGCGCGGCCGTATCTTGCTCGCGCGAGGCAACCTCGCCGAAGCGCGACGAGATGCTGACGCCTCCGTGGCGCTCGTCGACGCGACGGAGATACCGCAGTCGATCGTGCCGTCGCTCACGCTCGCCGCGGGTGTCGCTGCCGCGGCCGGGGACCGTCAGCAGGCCGCGGAGCACCTGCGTGAGCTCGAAGAACGCACGCGCGGACGGCTTCGAAGTCGCGGCATCGAGGTTGCCGAAGCCGCGCGGATCGCAGCCGCCGTCGGGGATCCGAGCCCGGTGGAGCGGATCTTGGCCGATCCGCATCCCCCGCTTCTGCGTTCCGACGCGCAATGGACGTCCGCGCGAGCAGTCGTGGCCGAAGCGGCGGAGTCGTTCGAGGACGCGCTCGCCTTGCATCGGCAAGCTGCCGACGCATGGACGACGTTCGGACACCTCTTCGAGCGTGCCCATGCACACGCGGGCGCGGGTCGCTGCGCAGCGGCCCTCGGCGCGGACGGAGCTTCCGAGCTCGCACAGGCGCGTGAGCTGTTCTCGCAGCTCGGGGCGATGCCCCACGTTGCAGCCGCCGACGAGCTCCTCGGGGGCAGCGCGGCGGCAGCGAGCTCCTAAAGGCACAAGAAGAAGGCGGCCCCTGCGGCGAGACCGCCTTCCCGGTGTCAGCAGGGATAGCTTGGCGAGCCCCCATGCGGAAGGAGTTCCCTTCCCGTTTGCTGACAGGAGTAAATATCGGACGTAAAAAAGGAACCTTTAGGCCTCGATGTCCGCGGCCGACCCGACCATCCCCGAGAACCGGGGAACGACGGTCAACGTGTTCTCCTGTGTACACCACCGCAAGTCTTCTTCGAGCCCGGGCGGCCCGTACGTTCGCGCGTTCACGCCTTCCCACGCCGTCGGAAACGCCCCGGCGAGCGTGGCCGAGGCGACGGCCGCGTCCGTCCGCACACCGTCCAGCAGGCCGACGATGCGTCCGGCGCAGTAGGCGTCGTCGATCGCGAACGCGCCCTCATAGCCGGCGCAAACGACGGTGATGTCCTCTCCGGGCTCCTTCGCCGCTGCGGCAACGGCATCGAGGTTGAGCAGGCTGCCGAGCAGCGTGAACTCGGCGTTTGCGACGGCCGCGAGAATCGTCTTCGTCCCGTTCGTCGTCGTCATGATCGCGGTCTCGGCCCGCGGCTCGAGGTAGTCGCGCGGCGACGCGCCGAGGTCGAAGCCTTCGATCTGGACGGCGTTCCGCTCGCCTCCGACGACGGCAAGATCGCCGAGCTCCTCTCGCAGAGCGCGAGCATCGTCGACGTCACGGCAGCAGAGGACTCGCCGATAGCCGGACGCGAGCGCCTGAGCGATCGCCGACGTCGCGCGCATGACGTCGACGACGATGGCCACGTGCGCAGGGCCGGCCTCTGACGGAGTGAAGGCGACGTCTATCCGCACCGGACCACTACGCTAAGTGACGTGTCCGCCCCCATGAGGTGCTACCGGCACCCCGACCGAGAGACCTACATCTCGTGTTCGGAATGTGGCCGTCCGATCTGCACGGAGTGCATGACACCGGCGCCGGTCGGCCAGCGCTGTCCCGAGCATTCCGGCCGGCGACAGGGCGTCGCCCGGATGAGAACGGGGATCCGACGCGTCGGTGAGGGCCGCCCGGGAATCGTCACCAGGACGCTGATCGCGATCAACGTGCTCGTCTACCTCGCCGAGCTGCTCCAGGGCGCCGGCGTAAACGCCAACTCCGGATCCATCTACGCGAACGGCGTTCTCGTCGCCTCGGCGAGAGAAGTCGGCGGCACCGTCCTGCCCGCGAGCATCGGCGTCGGCCACCTGATCGGGGTCGGCCACGGCGACTGGTGGCGCCTGATCACGGCCGCTTTCTTGCACTACGGGCCCATCCATCTCGGGTTGAACATGCTCGCGCTCTACTGGTTCGGCACGCCTGTCGAGAGCTATCTCGGCCGCTGGCGCTATCTGCTGCTCTATCTCGTCTCCGGTCTTGCCGGCTCGGCGGGAGCGCTGCTCGTCACGCCGATGTCGCCCACGGTCGGCGCCTCCGGCGCGATCTTCGGCGTGCTCGGGGCGGCGCTGATTCTCGAGCGCCAAGGCTCGTACGTCCTCGGCGGCAGTGCCCTCGGGCTGATCGTGATCAACCTGATCTTCAGCTTCACGTTGTCGAACATCTCGATCGGGGGACACATCGGCGGGCTCATCGGCGGCGCGCTCTGCATGCTCGCGTTCTCCCGCTTCGGCCGCGGCCACGCCGCCTACGGGCGTCTGGGCGTCGTCGGCGTTGCGGGTGTCGTCGCCGTCGCCGTTGCCAGCGTCGTGATCGCGTACTGGAAAGCGCGCGGCTACGCCTAGACGGTTGCGGAGAAACGGCTCCTAGGCCGGACGGGCGCCGCGGTTCGTTTGGGTCTGGCACCAACGGACTGCCAACTCGGCCACGGCCTTCGCAACGTCTGTGTCACGAATCGGTACCGAAGCTGCTCACCGTCGCCTCTCGCAACGTCGTTGCACCAAGAATCAGCTGGGGGCCCGGCGGGCGAAGACGTGTTCGCGACGCCAGGATGCCGTGCGGTCCGCGAACGACCGTCCCTCCCGCGCAGACCGTTGCCGAACCCGCCGACCGCGCTAGCCGAAGCGCTCGACCCGCGTGACGCGGTCGAGCTTGTCCTTCCAGGCCCGGTCGAGGCCCGCCCCGCCGTTCAGGCGGTCCGCAAAGCCGTCCCACGCCCACAAGACGTCTCGGCCGTCGCCTCCGTACATCGTGTCGTCCCCGGCGTCCCCCTGCAGCTTGTCGTTGCCGGGGCCGCCGTAGAGGACATCGTTGCCGTCGCCCCCGTTCAGCTGATCGTTCCCGGGCCCGCCGATGATGACGTCGTTACCGCCCTGGCCGTCGATGAGGTCGTTTCCGCCGAGACCGCAGATCACGTCCCGGCCCCTGGTGCCGAAGAGCAGGTCGGGGCCGCTCGTGCCCGTGATCGTGCAGGCCGTGGCGTGGTTCGTCATCGCATGCGCCTTCGTAGCAGCGAAGAGCGCCAGCGAGGCAAACATCGCTGCAAGAGTCCTGATTCGATTCGCGTCGCGCGGGGCCACGGTCCGAGACCTCCTGAAAACGACGGCGTGGCCGCTCCGCCGAGCTACGTTTCAGCTCGAAATCGGCTGTTTGCGCGCATCGGTCGATCCCTCGCCGTAGTGAAACGACGCGAGTGGGTTCTCAGGCCGCCGTGGCGCGAATGGCCGCAAGCGCCTGTTCGGCCGCGGCCGTGCGGGTCGATGCGAACGCGGGCGAGATCGGTGCTTCCGCCTCGTCCCTCGTGGGCCGCCAGGCAGCCTCCCAACCGCCGGCCCGCTGCCTGAACGCGAGCGTGTACCCGCTTTCGAGGGCCGCGTCGACGATCTCCGTCACCCGGTCGTCGTAGCGATCACCGTCACACATGCGCCCGAAGGTACGCCGCGCGCCGGACGGAGCGGTTTTGGGCTTCGGGGCAAACAGCGGGATACTGCGTTCGTGCGCCGCCTGATTGTCGTAGCGCTGGTCGCGGCCCTCACCGCCCCGGCGGCGTCTGCCCGCCCGCTGCTCGGCGTCCTCGGCGCGAAGTCGCGCTTTCAGGCGCTGACCGGCCAGCGATCGACGGTCGGCCACGTGATCATCGGCTGGAACCAGGGCTACCGCTGGGGTCGGCCGCTCTCGGCTCTGATCCCACAGTACGGCCCGATGCCGATGCTCGGAATCGGAACGGCCTCGTGGCCGAGCAAGCGCGAGGCGGTCACGCCGATGGGCGTCGCCCTGGGACAGGGCGACGCCTACCTCTACGCCCTGAACCGGGCGATCGCCCAGTGGGGCCGGCCGATCTACCTGCGCCCCTTCGGCGAGATGAACGGGCACTGGAACCCCTACTGCGCGTACACCGCGGGCGGCCGGGCCAAGGGCGGGTCCCACTCGACCGCCTGGTTCCGGAAGGCATTCGCACGTGTCTACCTGCTTGCGCACGGCGGCTCGGCGGTCGAGGTCAGCGCCCAGCTACGCCGACTCGGCTTGCCGCCGGTGCGTACCGATCTCGCTCTGAACCCGTATCCGACGCTGCGCGTGATCTGGAACCCGCAAGCCGAGGGCAGCCCGAACGTCGCCGGGAACAGCCCGCAGGCCTACTACCCGGGAGACCGGTACGTCGACGTCGTCGGCAACGACATCTACGACATCGGCTTCCGCCCCCAGTGGGCTGCGAACCAGCGGCTCTATCGCGCCCATCCGTCGAAGCCGTACGCGTTCCCCGAGTGGGGCCTTTGGGGAATCGATGACCCCGCATTCATCGGCGCGATGGCGAAGTTCGTGAGGACGCACCGCCGGGTCGAGCTGCTGTCGTGGTTCAACGGCCAGGCGTCCGGCGGGACGTTCGACATCGCGACGAAGCCCCGCAGTCGCGCGGCCTACCGCTCGCTGATCACGCCGCTCGGGCGCTAGCGGCGATAGCGGCCCACGAGCTTCGCCACTGCGATCACGCGTCCTCGGAGCG
>DASQWX010000125.1:0-8586 GCA_035640035.1 Gaiellaceae bacterium | reverse complement strand
GCATGGCAGTTGCGATGCTGCAGACGGCGGAGATTTTCACGAAGGAGATCTACGACCAGGTCAGCGAGAAGATGTTCGGACACACGGACATGCGGCCCGAGGAGGCGCCCGAAGGGCTGATCCTCCACAGCGCGGGGCAGGGCGACCGGGGTTGGTACGTCTACGACATCTGGGAATCGCGGGAGGCGTTCGAGCGCTTCAGCGACGAGAAGCTGATGCCGGCCATCAAGGAAGTCATGGGCGACGTGCAGCCGCCGCCGGACGCCGCACCGCAGTTCTTCGACGTCCAGGTTGTGGTGATTCCGCGCTAGTGAAGTACCTGGAGGGTCGCTTCTTGCTAGTAGCCGTTTTTAGTCGTGGCGCGCGAGCCAGCCGCCGACGACCCGCATGAACCGGTCGCGCTCCTCGAAGAACGGTGTGTGCGACGACTCCTCGAATAGCACGTGCTCGCAGTTCGGAATCCCTTCGCGGAGCGTCTCCTGCAGTGCCGGTGTCGCTTCGTCGTAGCGCCCAGACGTCAGCAGCGTCGGCACCCCGATCTCGCCCAGGCGATCCTTGACCTCCCAGTCCCTGATCGAGCCGATCACGTGGAACTCACTCGGCCCGTTCATGGTGTGGTAGACGGTCGGGTCCTTGTCGATCCAGCCGAACGAGTCGACGAGCTCCTGCGGCCAGTGCTCGAGCCGGCAGACGTGGCGCCTGTAGAAGACCATGCACGCCTCCTCGTACTCGGGATCGTCCGTCGTCCCGGCCTCCTCGTGGCGCCTCAGCGTCGCCTCGACCTCGGGCGGCAGCTCGCCACGAAGCCGATTGCACTCGGCAAGGAAGTCCGGGAAGGAGGCGGCGGTGTCCGCCAGCACCATCGCCTGCAGACCCCGCGGACGGGTGAGCGCGTACTCCTGCGCGAGAAAGCCGCCCCAGGAGGAGCCGAGCACGTGGTGGCGGCCGACGATCCCGAGCGCGTCGACCAGGTTGTGCAGCTCGCGGACGAAGAGGTCGACCGTCCAGAAGTCGGCGCCGCGCTCCGGATAGTGCGTGGAGCGGCCGTTGCCCATCTGGTCGTAGAAGACGACCGCGCGGCCGTCCGCGAGATCGGTGAGCGGGAGCATGTAGTCGTGCGAGGCACCCGGACCACCGTGGAGGGCGACGAGAGGTGCCGGCGCCTCGGGGTCGTCCGGACGCAGGTCGCCGTCGATCCGGTACCACGTCTCCGCAACGTCGCCGTCGACGCGGAACAGTGCCTTGCCCTCGCGCACGTCACGAACCTACGCGAGCGGTTGCCGCAGCGAACAATTTAAGGTGCAACTTACGTTAGCTTATGCTTAAATACCTTCCATGGAAGCAGCGCTCAAAGCGATCGCCGAGCCGCGCAGGCGTCGGATCCTGACCCTCGTCCGCGACGGCGAGCTTACGGCGGGCGAGATCGCGGCGCACTTCGACGTGACGAGACCGGCGGTCTCGCAGCATCTGAGCGTCCTCAAGGAGGCGGGGCTCGTGAACGAGCGACGCAACGGCACCAGGCGCCTGTATCGGGCCCGCCCGGAAGGGCTGACCGAAGTGAGGGAATTCCTAGAGGAATTCTGGGACGAGCGCCTCAGCGCCCTCAAGCGCGAGGCAGAAAGGGAGGAGAGGAAGAAGGATGGAGACAAAGACTGAGACCTCGGTGGAGCGAGAGCTCGCGATCGACGCGCGCCCGGAGACGGTCTGGGAGTTCCTCGTCGACCCGGAGAAGCTGACACGGTGGTTCGGCAGCCGAGCCTGGCTCGATCCTCACCCGGGAGGCCGGTACCGCGTCGACGTGATCGGGGGACACGTCGCAGCCGGCGAGTTCGTCGAGCTCGACCCGCCTCGCCGACTCGTGCATACGTTCGGCTGGGAGCCCGAGGGCGGTCAGGAGAATCCGGTGCCAGAGGGATCGAGCACGATCGAGATCGAGCTCGAGCCGAGCGGTGCGGGCACGATCCTCAAGTTCCGCCACTACGGCCTCCCCGGTGCCGAGGCCGCACAGGCGCACGGCCACGGGTGGGATCACTACCTCGCACGCCTCGTCGTCGCCGGCCGTGGCGATGACCCCGGCGAGGATCGCGGGCCGGAGGGCATGTGAGTATCGTCGGCCACGACGAGTGGGTCGCCGCCCGCAAGGCGCTGCTCGCGAAGGAGAAGGCGTTCACGCGCGCCCGCGACGAGCTGACCGAGCAACGGCAGGCCCTGCCCTGGGAGGCGGTCGAAAAGGAGTACGTCTTCGAAGGGCCGAACGGGCAGGAAACCCTGGCCGACCTCTTCGACGGCTGCAGCCAGCTGATCGTCTACCACTTCATGTTCGGCCCGGATGACGACGTCGGCTGCAAGAGCTGCTCCTTCTGGGCCGACAACTTCAACCCGAACGTGGTTCACCTGAACGCGCGAGACGTGTCCTTCGTCGCCGTCTCGCGCGCGCCGTTCGAGAAGCTCGAGGCGTACCGGCGACGGATGGGGTGGGATTACCACTGGGTCTCGTCGGGCGAGACGGACTTCAACTTCGACTACGGCGCCTCGTTTACTCCGGAGCAGCAAGAAGAAGCGGTCTACAACTTCGGATCGCTGCCGCCGCGCATCTCCGACCGGGAAGGGCTCAGCGTCTTCGCCCGGGACGACGGGCGGATCTACCACACGTACTCGGCCTACGCGCGTGGAATCGATCTGGTCAACACCGCCTACAACTACCTCGACCTGGTCCCGAAAGGCCGCGACGAGGGCGATCGAGGGCAATACTGGGTGCGCCGCCATGACGAGTACTGACGTGGAGGAGATCTTCGATCGCGCGGCGAAGCGGCTCCGCGGCGTGGAGCGCGGAAAGATGCTCTCGGCGACCGGGCTGCGCGACCCGAAGGCCGGGAAGTTCTTCGCCTTCACCACGCGCGGCATGCTTGTCGTCAAGCTCCCGGCGGAGCGCGTGGCGGAGCTGATCGGGACCGGCGAAGGGCAGGTCTTCGACGCGGGCAAGGGCACGCCCATGAAGGAGTGGGTCGGGTTGACGCCGGCCGACGAGGCCGCGTGCGCCGCGTACATGCGCGAGGCGCGGAATTTCGTGGCCGGTTAGAGAGCGGTCTCGTCTTTACGGCTCAGCCTGCCGATATCCGACGTGAGTCGGGGCAACGGCATTTCTCCCCGCCGGGGCGCGTCGGCTAGCCGCAGAGCCCAGGCGCGCCCGCCCCGACTCTCTACCTTCGGTTAGAACCAACGCTATGACTAGCCTGGCTCTGCAGGCGCGAACGACTGCCGAAGCTCCGCCAGACGTGTGCGGATGCGCTCGGCCATGACGACGCTGCCCTTCTGCTCGTACAAGGCGAGCGCCTCGCCCAGGGCGACCGAAGCATCGTCGACTTTGCCGGCGAGCTGGAGGACTTCGGCGAGATCGGCCTGGCAGTCGGCGCGAAACGGGATGTAGTCGGTCCGAGCACCGATCGAGACCGCTTCGCGCGCCAGAGTCTCGCCCTCCCGAGGATCGCCGCGTCGTGCCGCCACCTTCGCCAGCGCGGTGCGCCAGAGCATTTGCGAGAGCACATCGTCGGGAGCAGATTCCGCGCGCGCACGCTTCGCCAGCAGTTCCGCCCGGTCGTCGTCGCCCTCGGCGACGGCGACGTGGGCGAGCATCGCGACAGTAGTCGAGAGGAAACCGGTTTCGTTCATCCGTTCGAGTCGCTCGAGGCCCTCCTCGAGCGTGGCGCGTGCGGCCGGAACGCTTCCCGCGAGTAGCTCGATCAGGCCGCGAACCTGGGCTCCGAAGCCCGCCGCCCAGAGCGGGCTGATCTCCCGAAGGAGCCCCAGGGCTGGATCGATCGTGGCGTGCGCGCGATCGAAATTCCCGCGCAGTGCCTCCGCATAAGCGAGTGCGGTCAGCGCAAAGGCTTGCGGTCGAAGCCTTCGATGCGCGGTCCCCCACTCGAGCATGCGCTCGGCTTCGGTCGCCATCTCGTCGGCGGAGATCGGACCCGCGGAGAGCGGGATGCCGAGCTCGCAGAGAGCGAGTGCCTGTTCGCGCTCGTTGCCGGCCGCTTCGGCCGCCTTCAGTGCCCGCTCGGCCGCGTCGCGCGCAGCGGCGATGTTGCCGAGGAAGGCGTGCGCCTCCGCGGCCGCTCGCCAGGCTTCGGCGAGGCGGGCGGTTTCGCCGTGTGCCTCGAACGTCTTCGCGGCTGCTTCGGCGGCAACCAGGAGCTGCTCGTCGAGGACGGAGCCGGAACTCTTCATCGTTTGGAGGAACGCGGCGCGTAAGCCGGCAAGCGCTTCCCCACTGGCGTCGCCACGCTCGCGGGCGCGAGCGCCGGCCTCGCGCAGCGCCTCTTCCGCTCCGGCGAGGTCGCCCGCCTCGGTCCGCGCCTGGCCGAGGTCGCACAGAAGCTGCGGGTCGCGCCGCTCGGGCAGCAGCAGAGCCGCGGCTCGTCCGAGCAGCCCGGCGGCCGCGTGTGCGTCGTCGCGCGCGTACGCGCGCCTTCCAGCCGCGCGCAACCGTTCAGCGGCTCGGTCAGCGAGCGAACGAGCTCCGTTGTCGAGATGGGCAACCTCGAGTCGGTAGGAGAACGCCTGCTCGAGGTGGTATCCCACGATCTCGTCGAGCTCCGCGAGGTCCCTGTGCGTGGCGAGCCAGTCGGCGAACCGTTCGTGAAGCTCCGCCCGCGAGGTCTTGGACAGCCCGTCATACGTTGCGTCGCGGATCAGCAGATGGCGGAAGCGAAAGCCGTCCTCGCCGTGAAACTGCGGCTTGTCGGGACGGATCACCTCCTTGCGAACGAGCGCAGCGAGGCGCGGAGTTACCTGAGCCTCCTCGGGAGCGAGCGCCTGGACGGCGCCGCGATGGAAGAGCTCTCCCTCGACGGCGCCTCGCTCGAGGACCCGACGCTCCGGCGGGTCGAGCTGATCGAGACGCGCTGCCAGGAGAGCGCGCAGCGTCGGCGGAACAGTCACATCGCCCGCCGCTTCGCCCGCCATCGCCAGCATCTCGTTGACGAACAACGGGTTGCCGCCCGACGCCTTCGCGATGCGCCGACGCAGGCGAGCGGGTACCTGCTCGCTGATCAGCTCTTCGACGTCTGTGCTCGGCAGCGGCTCGAGCCGGAGCGCCGCCGGCCAGGTCGGCCGTCGCTCGATCAGCTCCGGCCTTGCCATGCACAGGATGAGGATCGGCGATCCCGAGGAGAGCAACCCGACGTGCTCGAGCAGGTCGAGGAACGTCTCCTCGCCCCACTGGATGTCGTCGAAAAGGACGACGAGCGGCGCCGCCGCTTCGAGCAGCTTGCGGAACGCCCAGCCGATCTCCTCGGCAGAGGTCGCAGACTGTGATTCGCCCAGCAGCGAGCGGATCGCGGTGGCTGCGACCGGGTCGGCGGGGAGCGCGGCGAGCTGCTTGATCACCTCGACGACCGGCCAGTAGGTGATCCCGTCGCCGTACGGGAGGCAGCGACCGTGGACGATCCGGGCGTCGAGAGAACCGACCGCCTCGGCGACGAGGCGTGACTTGCCGACGCCGGCCTCGCCGACGATCGTGACGAGCTCGCAGCGCCGCTCCACACGCGTCTGCTCCCAGGCGGCCCGGATCGTCGCCAGCTCGCGCCGGCGGCCGACGAAGCGGCTCTCGAAGGGGCGCTCACGAGGCTCGTGCACGGCCAGCAGGCGGAACGCCTCGACCGGCTCCGACTTCCCTTTCAGCTCCAGCGGTTCGAGCGCATTGACCTCGACCACGTCGCGGACGAGCTCGAGCGTCGGCTTGCCGATCAGCACCTCGCCGGGTGCGGCGGCCTGCTCGAGGCGGGCGGCGACGTTGACAGCGTCCCCGGTCGCGAGCCGCTCCTCGGTGCCGGTGACGACCTCCCCGGTCATCAGCCCGATCCGCCCATCGATCCCGAGCGCGGGCAGGGCTTCTCGCATATCGACAGCCGCGCGGCAGGCGCGGAGAGCGTCGTCCTCGTGCACCCGTGGCACGCCGAAGACGGCCATCACCGCGTCGCCGATGAACTTCTCGACCGTGCCGCCGTGGCGCTCGACGATCTCCTTCATCCGCTCGAAGTAGCGGGCGAGCAGGGCGCGCAGGGCCTCCGGATCGAGCGATTCGCCGAGCGCCGTCGAGGCGACGACGTCACAGCGGAGCACGGTCACGACCTTCCGCAGCTCCTGGCCGCTCGGAACGACCGGCTCGCCACACTCCGGGCAGAACTTGAAGCTCGCGGCGGCCTCGTAGCCGCAAATGGCACAAACACTCACAGAACGAGTGTACGAAGCCGTCACCGCCCCGAACAACCGAGGCGGCTAGCGGTTAGAAATACGGGCGTGGAGCAGCGACTGAGTCTCGTCACGCTCGGCGTCCGCGACCTCGAGCGGGCGCGCCGGTTCTACGAGGCGCTCGGGTGGAAGACCGGCGCCGCCCCGGCCGACGACGTCGTCTTCTTCCAGGCGGGCTGCATGATCGTCGCGCTCTGGGGTCGTGACCAGCTCGCCGAAGACACGGTCGTCGAGGACAGCGGCGGGTGGGGCGGTGTCACGCTTGCGTACAACGCGCGTTCCCCGGCCGAGGTGGATGCCGTCCTGGCGGAGGCCGAGGCCGCCGGCGCGACGGTCCCGCGTGCGGGCGCCGAGACGTTCTGGGGCGGCTACTCAGGCCTCTTCGTCGACCCCGAGGGCCATGCGTGGGAGGTCGCGCACAATCCGAACTGGACGATCGAGGACGACGGCGCCGTCAGGCTCGGCTAGCTGACCTCGCGCAGGTTGCCGGTCTCGACCTCGTAGACGAAGCCGCGGATCCTGTCCTTGTTCGGGACGAACGGGCTCGCCTTGATCCGCGCGATCGACTGGCGCACGTCCTCGTCGAGGTCGTTGAACGTCTCGGCCGCCCACTCGGGCTTGATCCCGGTGTCCTCCTGAACCTGGCGGCGGAACTCGTCGTCGCTGAAGGTCAGCATCCCGCAATCGGTGTGGTGGATGAGCATGACCTCTTCCGTCCCGAGTAGCCGCTGCGAGATCGCAAGCGAGCGGATCTCGTCGTCGGTGATGACGCCGCCGGCGTTCCGGATTACGTGGGCGTCGCCCTCGTGCAGGCCGAGCAGGCCGTACGGATTGAGACGCGCGTCCATGCAGGCGACGATCGCAACCCGCTTCGCCGGCGGAAGCGGCAGGTCGCCGCTGTCGAAGGACTCACGGTAGGAAGTTGCATTACCGACCAGCTCGTCGATCACGCTCATGCTCGCGCCCTCCTCGCTTTCGCTTTTGAAGTAACGGAACTATACGAAATGAAGCGAACTAGGTGCGCAGGGCGGAACGCAGGCGTTCGAGGCCGAGGTCGAGCGTCTCGTCGGTCACCGCGAGCGAGATCCGAGCCCAGCCGGCGCCACTCGGGCCGAAGCCTTCGCCGGGCGCCACTGCGAGACGATGCTCGGTCAGCAGTTGCTCCGCCGTGAGACGGTCCGGCAGCTCGAACCAGACGAAGAACGTGCCCTCCGAGACGGCGTCGACGACCTCGAGAACACGGTCGCGGCGACGCTGATACATCGCCGCGCGCTCGCCGACCGAGTCCTGCGGGCCGGTCAGCGCGGCGATCGCGGCCTCCTGGACGGGCCGGAAGATCCCGACGCGGCAGTGGTCGTTCAGCAGGTTCATGCGTTCGACGATCTCGGCGTTGCCGAGCACGAAGCCGAGCCGCCAGCCGGCCATCCCGTACGACTTCGACATCGAGAACATCTCGATGCCGACGTCCTTTGCGCCGGTGGTTGCGAGGAAGCTCCGCGGCTCGCGGCCGTCGAAGACGAGGTCGGCGTAGGCGAAGTCGTGGACCACGGCCGCGCCGGTCGCGGAGGCGTAGTCGATCGCGGCCTCGAAGGTGCTTTCGCGGACGACGACCGCGCACGGGTTCGACGGGTAGTTGAGGTAGACGGCGGCCACGTCGTCGCGCGGAGCGCGGGCGAAATCGGGCTGCCAGTGGTTCGCGGGGTCGAGCGGCACCGTCGTGAGCGCCGCACCGGCGAGCGACGGCCCGGACGGGTAGTCGGGGTACCAGGGGTCGGGGAGGACGACGGAGCCGTCCTCGCTCAGGGCGAGGCAGAGCTCGACGATCGCCGTCTTCGTGCCGGGAACGACCGCGACCTCGGTTTCCGGATCGAGCTCGACGCCGTAAACCGTGCGGTACCGCTCGGCGATTGCCTCGCGGAGCGCCGGCAGCCCGCGGAACGGTGTGTACCCGTGCGCGGTTGGCTTGTTCGCGGCCTCCGCGAGCGTGTCGATCACGTGCTGGGGCGGCCCGGTCTCCGGATTCCCGCGGCCGAGGTCGACCACGTCGCCCGCCGCCGCGACGCGGGCGAGGAGCGCGCCGAAGTATTGCTCCGGCAGGCGTTCGAGCCGCTGCGGCCGCTGGCGCATCGGCGCATCGTAAGTCGGGGGACGTTACTCGATTGCTTCGTTGCTCCGCTCGATGTCGGCGACGAGCGCTTCGAGCCACGGCGTCGTCGGTTCGGCGCCGCTCGCCTGGCTGAGCGCGTCGGCGAGCTCCCTCCGGACGTATTCGCCGGGTGTCACGCGCCACAGCGACCGGATCCGGTCGAACTCGACCTCGAGCCGCCGCTCGTC
>DASQWX010000124.1:0-5834 GCA_035640035.1 Gaiellaceae bacterium | reverse complement strand
ATGACCTCGACCGCTTCCTCGAGCATCTCGAGCCGCTCGTCGGGCGCCGGCCACTTGTCGCCGAGGACGTGCTCGTTCAGGTTCTCCCCGGTCCCGACGCCGAGGAAGAAGCGGCCGGGCATCATCGCGGCGGAAGTGGCCGCGGCCTGGGCGATGATCGCCGGGTGGATCCTGATGAGGGGGCAGGTGACGCCGGTGCCGAGGCGGATTCGATCGGTCGCGTGAGAGATGGCGCCGATCACGCTCCAGACGAACGCGCTATTGCCCTGGGCGTCGATCCAGGGATGGAAATGGTCGGAGATCAGCGTGAAGGTGAAGCCCGCATCCTCGGCGGCCTTCGCGAAGCGGACGAGGTCGTTCGGAGGATGCTCCTCGCAGGAAAGCGAGTAGCCGAGCTCGGGCACGGTTGTCTCCGTACCGAGCCCGCGCGGCGCCTAAACCGAACGTCTACCCGATCAGGCGGAAGTAGAGGATCTCGCGAATTGGCCGCGGTCGCTTGGTGGTGCGGATCACCGTCAGCGTGCCCCGGGCGTCGTCGTAGAGCCCCGTGCCGCCGACGACTGCGAGGTTGTAGAACTGGCGGAAGCGAACGGTGCCGGTCGCGACGAGCTCTCCTTTCGGCAAGTTGATCGTCGCCGTGCAGGTCCTCGTGGTTCCGGTCAGGAACGTGCACAGGAACCGAGTCGACCCAATCGGCTTCGACGTGATCTTCTTGTTGAAGAGACGCGCGAAGATGATTTCCTGGTCGCCGGGGCTCAGTCCCGGGGGGCCCACGTCGACGCGGGTGTAGCTGAACTGCCGATCCGTGACGCGGATGAAGCCCGGTCCGGTCGCGGCGTTCGAGCTCAGGCTCCCGTAGACCGCGAGCCCTCCGAGTAGCGCGGCGACGGCGAGCAGCCGTGTTCTACTGGGCATGGTCTCTCCTTCCTTTGCTGATCTGCTCATCCGGGTGAGGCCGTCGGGATCTCGAACCAGAAGGTCGAGCCCTTGTCCTTCGTGCTTTCGAATTCGATGTGACCCCCGTGGGCCTCGACGAGCGATCGGGAGATCGCGAGGCCGAGGCCGCTTCCCTCGATTCCCTCCGCGGTCGCCTGGCCGCGGACGAACTTGCCGAAGATCTCCCGCTGGAGCTCGTCCGGGATACCGAGCCCCTCGTCCTCGACGGTGACGCGCACGGCTTTTCCATTCCTCTTTCCGGCGACGCGGACGACGCCGCCGTGCGGTGAGTATTTGATCGCATTCGAGAGCAGGTTCGCGACCACTTGGGCAAGGCGGTTCGAGTCGCCCCGCACCGGAAGCGGCGCCGGCGGCAGCGAGACGTCGAGCAGATGCTTGGGGCTCTGGCCGGCGAAGAGCTCCGTTTGCTCCCGCACGACGGAGCCGATGTCGACGAGCTCCCTGGAGATCGACAACTTGCCCTCCTCGAGGCGCTGAACGTCGAGGAAGTCGTTGACGAGCGACGCAAGGCGGCGGCCCTGCGCCTCGATGATGCTGAGGTACTCGCGCCGCTGGTCTTCGTCCACGTCCCGCTGAAGCAGGACCGACGTGAACCCGAGGACACTTGCGAGAGGCGTCCTCAGCTCGTGTGCGACCACGCTGACGAGCTCGGACTTCGCGAGCTCGCTCTCCCGCAGCCGCTCGTTCTGCTCTTCGAGCTCGCGCCGGCCGGTCTCGAGCCGCTCGGCCATTCTGTTGAAGGCCTTCGTCAGCTCCTCGACCTCGCCCGCGCCCTGGGGCCTGAGTCGCGTCGTAAGGTCGCCGCCGGCGAGACGGGCGGCCCCCTGCGCCACCTCGCGCACCGGTTGGGCGATCGAGCGGGCGAGGTAGAGGCCGAAGCCGGTGATCAGCAGAGCCGATGCGATCAGCCCGGCGACGGCGGCCGCGATCGCCTCGTTCGAACGCCGCTGCGCGGTCGAGGTACGGGCCGCTGAGAGCGCATTCTCCGCGCCGAGGAAATCCGCGAACCCCATCCGAATCGCCGCCAGCTGCCGGGCGCCTTCCGCTCTGACGACGCCCGTCCGGCTTGCCGCCGGTGTCTCTTGGGCGATCTCGACCACCGGCGTCGCATAGTCGGAGACGTACTGGTCGATCGTGGCGACGAGCTCGGCGGCCCGCCGCCGCTCCTCTCCGTTCGTCGACGTCAGCCGCTCGAAGGCCCTGATCTTCCGCGGCAACGCCGCCTTGGCGCTCGTCCACGGCCTGAGCAGGTCGCTCTTGCGCGTCAGGACGAAGCCGCGAAGACCGGTGTCGAGGTCGAGCACGAGCTTTTGGAGCTGGAGCGTCTGGGCCGTGACCTCCTTCGCGTGCCGCTCCCTCGCGGTCGCGTCGTCGAGGGTCGAGACGGCGTAGAGGAGCACGCCGAAGGCAAGGGCGACGAGCAGCGCGAGCACGGCGCTGCTCGCGACAACGCGTTTCGAAAGGGACGCGGAGCTTCGCTCAGTCTCTGCTGCCATCGCTCTCGAGCAGCTCGACGGCGGCGTCGCGGAGCTCGTCGGGGTCGAATGGTTTCGCGAGGAATCTGGCGGCGCCGGCCTCGATCGCGTCCTCGTCGGAGAACGACCAGGCACTGATCACTATCACCGGCGTGCCGGCTAGGTCGTCTCCGGACTGAAGCTCGGTAAGCACGTCGAGGCCGCTCTGGCCGGGAAGCATCAAATCGAGGACGATCAGGTCCGGCTGAGTTCGGCGCGCGAGCGCGAGTGCGCTCGCGCCGTCCGGCGCCTCGTAGAACCGGTAGCCGTCGCCGAGCGCGAGCCGCACGAGCGTACGCAGGTTCGAGTCGTCCTCGCAGATGAGGACGGTCTTGGCGGCGGTTGTCTCGTCCCTCGTCACGACGATCAGGCGTCGGTGGTCAAAGAGTGGCTCGGCCTCGGCCGATCTGCAACGGTTCGGGCCAAGCGGCCTGCTTCGTGCCGGGCGCCGGGGATCCTGTTGCGAACCGCTGAATAGACTGATTTTTCGATGTCAGAAAGGCACATCGTGGGCCTGGGGGGCGGGGGCTCGACCGATGACGAGACCCGGCGGCTTCTAGCTCACGTCACCGGTCTCGCTCGAAGGGACGGGCCACGGGTGTGCGTCGTCCCGACCGCGGTCGGAGACGACGCCGACGCCGTGCTCCGTATCTACGGGCTGCTTCCCGACGGCGTCGCGTCGACCTATCTGCCGTTCTTTCCCTGGCCGCCGAGCGACCTCCGTCGGTTCGTGCTCGACCAGGACGTCATCTTCGTCTGCGGCGGAAACACCGCGAACATGCTCGCGGTCTGGAGGGTCCACGGTTTCGACCGGGTCCTCCGCGAGGCATGGGAGGCGGGAGTCGTGCTGACCGGCTGGAGCGCCGGGATGATCTGCTGGTTCGAAGCGAGCGTGACCGACTCGTTCGGCCCGCAGCTCGAGGGCATGCGCGACGGGCTCGGATTCCTCGCCGGCAGTGCCTGCCCGCACTACGACGGCGAGGAGCTGCGCCGGCCGGTGTATACGAAGCTCGTCGCAGATGGATTCCCTCCGGGCGTCGCCGCCGACGACGGCGTCGGCATCCACTTCGTCGGGACGGAGCTCGCCGAGGTGGTGAGCGTGCGGAACGGCGCGGGCGCCTATCGGGTCGGTCCCGGCGGCGATGAGCAACGCCTCGGTGCCCGCCTCCTCGATTAGGAGCTTCCGGAGCGGGTACCTCGCGGCCATGGCGTCGTTCCAGCGGGCGGCCGAGCTTCAGGTGCTCCTCGAAGGTGTCCCGCTCCCGGCGTCTCGCCGGGCGCTGATCGAGTACGCGTCGACGCAGTCCGACGGCGCATCCTTCGAGCGCGAGCTCGAGCAGCTTCCGGACCGCGAGTTCGGCTCACTCGACGAGGTCGGCGAGGAGCTGGTCGCGGTGCAACCCGATCAACGCCGACGCCCGCCGCGCACGCCGCAGCCCGAGAGCGGCATCCCGCCGGGTGGGGATGCATACACGAATTCCTTTTCCGAGCCGGGGGCGGTCCGCGAGCGGGGGCCCGGCGGCTAAGAGACCTTGGACGTTGCGGCCGTGCCGCGCTGCTGCGCGCGCTCGCGCTGCGGCACGACCGTGTACTTCGGATCACGCGCCGACTGGAAGCCCGCCTTGAAGACCGACCACCGGAGCGCCACCTCGCCGGCGAGGACGAGCGCGCCCCCGCCGACGGCGGCGGCGCGGTTTCGTCGACCGGCCGCCGCGAGAAGGCCGGCACCTCCGAGCGTGCAGGCTTTCGCCAGCTTCGCGTACTTGCCGGACTCGCCCTGCTTGTACGGCTCGCCGATCATCCCGAGCCGGCGCTCCATCCGCACCATGACCGCGTTCTCGACAACGGCGCCGCCGATTGCGAGCCGCCGCGCGGGCCCGGCCTCGCCCGGGGGAACCGCGATCGCGGCAGCGGCGCCGGCGCTCGCGAGCGCGCTCGAGCCGAAGAGGAACGGCAGCTCGCGCCGCGCCTCGTGCCAGACGGGAATCGCCGTGTCGGAGATCAGCGTCGCTGTGTACACCGCGAGCGGGGCGCCGGAACCGGCCGCCACCGCCCGCGCACCGTCGCTGATCCGCCGCAGCCGCCGGATCGCATTCAGGAAGGCGGAGAGCGAGCTCGCGGCGCTCGAGACGGCGAGGATCCAGCTGCCGACGCTCATCGGCGACGTGACTTTGAAGACGCGCAGCATGTTCAGGAACCGCTCGGGACGGCCGAGATCGGAGATCAGGAGCAGTGGGCTGACGGCGTCGGAGGCAGCGCCGATATAGATGCTGCGCCGTGCGAGCCGCTCGTTCCCGGCGACCCGCGCGACAATGCTCAGGACGGCCGAGCCGCCGCCGAGCCCGCCCGTGAACAGGTACCAGGGGATCTCACGCTGCCAGACCGGCTCTTTCAGGACCGGTCGCCCGTAGTACGAGCGCATCTCGCTGCCGGCGCTCGTGATCGACCGGTTCCACGAGGTCGTGCCGGGCGGCTTGCCGTTTCCCTTCGGCAGAGGATGCGGCTCGGTCACCTTGCTCCTCCGACGAAGGCGGCGAGCACGCCGGCGACGACGGCACCTGCGGCGACGGCAGCCGTCCGCCACATCTCCGGCAGATGGCTCGTCGTCACCACCGGGTCGGGCGGCAATCCGTAGACCTCGGGCTCGTCCAGGAGCAGGAAGAACGCGCCGAAGCCGCCGACCCCGTCGTCGGGATCGTCGCCGTACAGCTGCGCGCCGTTCCAGCTCTCTGCCTGGAGCTTCTCCAGCCGCTTCTCGGCCCGCTCGCGGAGCTCGTCCAGCGGGCCGAACTGGATCGAGTCGGTCGGGCACGCCTTCGCGCAGGCCGGCTCGTGGCCTCCCTTGAGCCGGTCGTAGCAGAGCGTGCACTTCCAGACACGTCCGTCTTCCTTCTTGCCGAGCTGCACGCCGAGCACCTCGACCGGCGGGTCGCCGGAGGAACGAGGAAGGTGGCGCCTGTCTAGCACCCCGAACGGGCAGGCGGGCACGCAGTAGCCGCAGCCGTTGCAGATGTCCTCCTGCACGACGACGGTTCCGTACTCGGTCCGGAAGAGGGAGCCCGTCGGGCATACATCCAGGCACGCCGCATGCGTGCAGTGCTTGCAGACGTCGGAGCTCATCAGCCACCGAAGCGCATCCGCCTCGCCGGTGTTCGCGGCCGCCGTGTCGCCGTCGATCCGAAGCGGCTGGTTCTGCTCGACGAACGCCACGTGGCGCCACGTGTTCGCGCCGAGCGTCGAGGTGTTGTCGTACGACTCCCCGGTCCAGACCATGCCGTCGTCGGGAACGAGGTTCCATTCCTTGCAGGCGACCTCGCAGGCCTTGCAGCCGATGCAGATCGACGTGTCGGTGAAGAAGCCCAT
>DASQWX010000123.1:0-5687 GCA_035640035.1 Gaiellaceae bacterium | reverse complement strand
CGTCGAGCAGGTCTTCGGCAACGCGTTCGAGGCCGCGCTCTCGGAGCAGGACCGCCGGGCTGAGCTCCGCGCGCGCCTGGAGCTGGCGTTCTTCAGGCTCTTCCGGGCTCCCGAAGGCGCGGCCGAAGCTCTGCTTGCACTCGCGACCCAAGCGATCCCCGTCCTGGAGGAGCTCGAAGACGATCGCACGCTCGGGCGGGTCTGGTACTTCCTCGCGCATGTGCATGGCGGGTTCCACTGCCTGTACGCCCAATCGGCCGAGGCAGCCGAGCGGTCGATGAGCCACTACGTGCGTGCGGACTGGCCGTTGGCGCCCTGCCTGCAAGAAATCGCGGCCAGCCTCTACCTCGGGCCCGTCCCCGTCGCCGCAGGGATCCGCCGCTGCGGGACGCTGCTCGAGCGCGCCGATCGTGGTGGGGAGGCGAACGTTCTCGTCTTCCAGGCAGGGCTCGAAGCGATGGCCGCTCGGTTCGACTCCGCTCGTGAGCTCGTGGCGCGCGCTCAAACGATTTACGAAGAGCTCGCCTGGGCCGACAAGATCTCGGCGAACTGCGCCGCGATCGCTGCTGACATCGAGTTGCTCGCCGGCAACTACGGTGATGCCGAGCGCCTCCTTCGCAGGAGTTGTGAGGAGCTCGAGACAGCCGGCGAGCGTGCGCGGCTAGGGACCCAGGCGGCCCGGCTGGGCGAGGCGCTCTATCGGCAGAGTCGATTCGACGAGGGCCAAACGTGGTCCGAAGTCGCCGAAGCGTGTGCGGCCACGGACGACGCGAGCGCGCAGTTCTCGTGGCGCGCGCTTCGCGCGAAGGGCCTCGCCAGACACGGAGCGCTCGACGAGGCCGACGTGCTGGCGCAAAAGGCCGTGGAAATCGCCGCGACGACCGACGGACTGAGCCAGCATGCGCAGGTGCTCATCGACCGGGCGGAGGTTCTTCGCCTCGCCGGCCGCGCCCGCGAGGCCGGGGCAACCGCAGAGAACGCCGTCCGCCTGCTCGAAAGGAAGGGAAACACGGCGGCGAGCCACCATGCGCGCTCGTTGCTCCTGGAGCTCGCCGGCGCTTGACGTCGCAGCACGGAAAGCCCTCGCGGGCATTCCGTGCGTGCGTTGAAGCGCTTCAGTTCATCGGCTCGTTCCGACCGGATGACCACCGCCGCCGCCTCCGGGACCCGACGCAAGGCCGGCCGCCGGCGACACCGCCGCGAGCGCTCCAAGCACGAAGCCGGTGGCGAGCAGCCGGCGCAGGCTCGTCTTGGAGAACAACTTCGTCACCTCCTTCCGTCGATCGCTCACGGTTCGAGGCTAGGTTTGGCCCCTGCCCAGTCGCGTCGGGCGGATGCCGCCGCGGAATACGGGGTTTCCCTGGTCTTAGGTGGGCGCCAGCGCGGCCGTAGCCGTGAGGTCGCCTTCGCTGCCGAGAAGGTGGGCGAGCTCGGTCCTGGACCGCACGTTCAGCTTCCGGTACACGCGGCCGAGGTGCGTCTCAATCGTCTTGGGGCTGAGAAACAGGGCAGCGCCCGCCTCCTTGTTCGTCGCCCCGCGCGCCACCAGGACGGCGACCTGGAGCTCCTGTGGAGTCAATCGATCGGTGGCGTACGGATCGCGGTGTCCGACTGTCTCGCCGGTGGCCGCGAGCTCGGCCCGCGCTCGATCGCTCCACGGTGCCGCGCCGAGACGCTCGAACGTCTCGAGCGCGGAACGAAGCGGCTCACGCGCATCGGCGCGCCGCCTGGCGCGCCGCAGTCGCTCGCCGGCGCACAGCTCGGTGCGGGCGCGCTCGAACGGCGTCTCGGTCGTGTCGTGAAGCTCGAGCGCCCGCTGAAACTCCGCCTCGAATTCGTCGTCGTCCAGGAGTAGTGCGCGGCACCGGGCCGCTGCGGCGAGCGCCCAGTTGCGCCCCGTCTTGCGAGCCAGGTGCTCGAAATCCGCCAGAGCTTGCTCTGCATCGTCGTGGCGCCCCAGACGGGCGTACGACTCGATCAGGTCGGGCGCCCACTGGATCACCCCGGGCTCGAGAAGGCCGTGCTCGGCAGTCCTGCGGGCCAACCGCTCCAGCTCCTCGACCGCTCGCTCGAGCCGGCCGAGCCCAAGCTCGAGCAAGCCAAGGCCCGACCCGGACAGGGCGGTGGCGGCGCCGACCCCTGAGGCCGCAATCGCCAAGGCCTGTGCGGAATGGGAACGACAATCGTCCTCTTTCCCCTGGGCTGCCTCGAGTCGCGCGATGAAGCCGAGGCTGAACGCAAGGGTCGCGACCTGGTGGGTCTCGTCGGCGAGCCGCACTGCCTCTGTCGCAGACGCATACGCCGACGCCCAATGCCCTGTGCGGAAGTCGAGATCGGCCAAGACGGAGAGTGCGTACGGCAGCGCCCCCAGGGCACCGCCCGCACGAGCACCGTCGATCGTCCGCGTGAGGACTTCCCTCGCGCGGTCGTACTGCTCGAACCACATCAGCAACTGCCCATCGGGCCGGAGCGGCTGGTAGAGACCGACCGGCGGCGCCGACTCGATCGATTCGAGCAGGCTCAGGTAGTCGCCGAACGACGCAACTGCCCGCTCGGTTTCGCCCCCCAACGTCAGAGCGATCCCGAGGACCGCCTTCGCCAGTGTCTCGGCAATCCCGCCGGCCCGTGCACCCAGCTCGCACGCCCGCTCCGCGATCGCGAGCCCCGAGCTCACCTCCGCGGCCATGAAGGAAGCCCAAGCTGCGTCGGTCAGCATCCTCGCCGCTCTGGCGGGGTCGAGCTCCTCGACTTTCGAAGCCTCTTCGACGAGGAGCGATTGCGCGTCCATCGGCGAGCCTTGCCACATCGCGATCCCGCCGAGCCGGTGCTGGATCCGTGCGCGAAGGCGCGCGTCGTCCGTGCTGTCGAGCGCGGCCCCGAGAAGCTTCCGTGCACGATCTGCCCGGCCGACGAGCCAGGCGTCCGCAGCGGCCTCGCGCAGCCGTCGGACGCGTTCGGAGCCCTCTGCGCCGAGATCCGCGGCCCGCTCGAACGCGCTCGCCGCCTCGGCATGTCCGCCGCGGCTCCGGGCGGCGAGCGCGGCCGCGTCCAGCGCCTCGGCGGCGGCCTCGTCGGACTTCGGCGCGGCCGCGGCGAGATGCCATGCGCGACGTTCGATCTGCGCACTCGGGACCGCCGCGCCCGCGAGCGCTCGATGCGTTTGGCGCCGGGCAATCGTGGAGGCTGCGTCGTAGACCGCGCTCCGAAAGAGTGGGTGACGAAACTCGAGACGCCCGTCCGTGGCCAATACCACTGCGGCCCGCTCCGCCGGCTCGAGGGAGCGCGGGTCGATGTTGAGCGCATCGAGCGCGCGCAGAATCGTCTCCAGGTCGCCGGAGCTGCTTGCGGCGACGACAAGCAGCGCCTCCTGCGTGTCTTTCGGCAGAGACTCGACTTGGCGCAAGAAGGCGCGTTGGACGGTGACCGGGGTCGGGAGGCCTTCGCCCAGCGCGGCGCGCCCGGTCAACTGGTCCGGATCCAACAGCCTCGGGAGCTCGGTCAGGACGAGAGGGTTGCCCGCCGCAACCTGCAACAGTGCTTCCGAGACCTCGGGCGCAACCGGCGTCTCGGCGCGGCTCACCAGGAGCGCCAGCGCTGCCTCGGGCTCGAGCGGCTCGAGCCGAAGCTCTGGCAAGTCGGCGCGGTCGAACAGTGTCCGCCGGCCGTCACGGACGGCGAAGATGACCGCGACCCGGTCGGCATCGAACCGGCGTGTGGCAAAGAGCAACGCCTCAGTGGACGATGCGTCGAGCCACTGCGCCTCGTCGACGACGACAAGGACGGGCGCGTCCTCCGCCGCCGCTGCCAGTAGGCCAAGGGTCGCCGCATAGACAGTGAACCGGCCGCTCTCGAGCGGCGGGCCGATCGCGAGCGCAGAGTCGAGCGCAGCGGTCTGCGGCTCCGGCAATTCGCTGCGGGAGGCCAGAACGGGTCGCAACAGGTCTGCGAGCCCTGAAAATGCAAGCTCCGACTCGGTCGGGGCCCCGCGCGCGGCAAGGACCGTCATCTCGCGGCCGCGCGCCATCGCATAGCCGCAGAGCGCGCTCTTGCCGATTCCGGCGCCGCCACGGAGGACGAGCGCACCGCTCCTCCCCTCACGCGCCGTGTCGATCAGACGATCGAGCCGCTCGCACTCCTCAGTTCGACCGAAGAGCATCGTGACAATCGTACGAGCCGAACGTCACGAGCACGAGCCTCGCGGGCTTCGAGATTGGCGCCGTGTTAGAGGCCGGGCCGATCCTCGGGGGAGAAGGACGAAGACGCCAGGAGGCATGGCATGACCAGCAGATCGCACCGTTCGAGGTTCGAGAGGCTCCGTCGGAGCAAGCCGCCGCGCGAGAAGGATCAGGACCGCTCCGCCGGCGAAGCGCGGTCGTCGCAGGAGGAGCGAGCGCTCGTAAGCGAACGCGTGGCCGCAGTCGCGGCCGCCCTCTCGCTCCGGCCTCGAGGTCTCCGCTGAAGCGGCATAGACGGATCGACGTACTCTTGAGAGCGGACGACGGGGATCGAACCCGCGACCCTCAGCTTGGGAAGCTGATGCTCTACCGACTGAGCTACGTCCGCGTTGCGATCACCATACCGAAGGAGTTAGGCGCCTTTCGGGCGGGCGTAATCCTCTAAGCCGCCGCCTCGATCGTTCTTGTCCTCAGCGGCGGCCTAGCTACATACCTCGCGCGTTGGGTTGAGACCTGGCAGCTCGCCGTCGTCCTGACCAGTCTCTTCTGTCAGGTCGCTGCACTAACGCTTGTCGTCGCAGCGTCAGCCCCAAATGCGTACCTCCGAGCCGAGCTAGGACGCCGCGAGCAGTACCTCTTCTTCGCGCTCGTGTTCTTCTGCGGCGCACTCGTGCTACTTGCGGTCCACCAGGCGACTCTCGCGTACAACGTGCACACGCACGGGTTTTAGGGGCCGCGTCCAAAACTCGGCGGCTTACGCGTTGAGCTTCGCGTAGTGCCGGGTTGGCAGTAGAGCCACACGACTGGAGCGACAAGCGCGGCGAGAACGAGGAACTGGTACCGGCTCTACGAGAGGCCGAAGGCGATCGCGACGCCGATGCCGATGCCGAGCGCTGCGGCAAGGCCGGCCCACAAGAGGGCGTCGCGTCTGTCCTGGACGAAGTCGGCGCGCGACCTGCGCATAGCGCGGCGCGGCGTGAGCGCAAACGCAACGAGCGCCAGCGAGAGACCCAGGGCAGCCCCGAGCGCGATCGGCAGCAGCATCGAGGGGAATTTTGCACCCGACGGTCGCGCCGCCTGAAGAGTCCCGGCCGAAAGAGCGTCTTCGCCTAAAGCGCATCTGCGCCCTCCGCTTCGGCTTCGTTGAAGCACGCGCGAGCCGAGGGGCCGGGGAGCCTTGTCGTGGTCGGGCGATGCGCCTTTCCTGGGAGAGGTGTGACCCGGCCCCTCGCAGGACCCTTATCTCACCGCCGACGCTCTGGATCAAGCGCGTTTCGGCAGTGAACGTTCGCTTAACAGAGAGTCGGGGCAGCGCCAGCGCTTACGTCGCGGCACCGCTATTCGCCGAACGCGCAATTAGCGAAAAACTTCTCGCGAAAGAGATCCTCGCATCGCGGAGAACTGGGTCGTACTGCGATAAAATGGCTTTCGGAAGCGAGGGCTCTGGGGGTCTGGCTGGTTTCCCTTGGTCTGGCGCTTTCCTGGGCAGAGAGGGCGGGCGTGTTAATCGCG
>DASQWX010000122.1:0-7017 GCA_035640035.1 Gaiellaceae bacterium | reverse complement strand
GAGACCGGCCAGCTCGTGGACACCTACGCCCGCTCCAAATTCGAGGACACAAGGCGCAAGGCACAGAAGTTCGGCGCCCGCGGAACGACCGTGAAGGCATATAAGGCGATGCGCACATGAGCCGCCTGCTCGATCCCGCGGGCGCGGCTCAGGGGCCGCTGCCCGACCGCGACGATCGTCGGCTCGGTGGCCCTCGAGCGGGCGCTCGACGTCGTGCTCGGCGCGGTCGTCATCGTCGTCGCTGTGACCACGGGCGTGGCCCCGAACGGCGCGCTCCGGGGGCGGCTTCCCACCTTCGCGCCGCCGGTTGTCCTCCTGGGCGAAGGGATCGCTGTGGCCGCCGTCGCTGCTTGGCGCTGCCAGCACCGATTGGCGGCGGCCGGCGGCGCAGTCCTGCGCGGGCTGGTCGTGCTCGAGCAACCGAGGCGGCACCTGGCAACCGTGGTGTCGCGCAGCTGCGGCACCGGCCTAATTGGGCGGCCCGACCCTCCGGCGACCCATTAGCTGGCGAGCTGGGTGAAGCCGCCGACGAGGGCGCCGTAGGCGACGTGCGCGACGATGTTGGCCAGCGGCGTCTGGGGGCCGTAGTTGAGCATCAGGAAACCGGGCGGCTCGAGCAGGGCTGTCGTGTTGGCGCCGGTCAGCGGTGACCCCATGCGCGGGTGGACGAGGGGGAGCAGCAGGTTGACGAGCGCGGTCCCGGCGAACAGCGCGTGCACGAGACCGAAGATCGCCCCGATCCACCAGCCACTCTCGTCGATGGCGACGAAGATCGCGTAGTAGACGAGCGCGAAGACGAAGCCGGCGAGGAAGTGGAGCGCGTAGCCGAGCGCCTTCGCGCGCAGCCGGTTCGCGGTCAAGGCGGTTCCGAGCAAAAAGGGGATGTCGATGCGGGTCAGCCGCAGCTCGCTCGCCGCGCGCAGGATTGTCGTCAGCACGAGCGTGCCGGCGAAGCCGCCGGCGAGCGCTCCCCAGATGCTCATTGCGCCACCTCGGCGATCGCACTCGCGGCGCTGATCAGGGCGAGGTGGCTGAGGCCCTGGGGCATGTTGCCGAGGAACTCGCCGCTGTCGGGGTCGATCTCCTCGCTGTAGAGGCCGACGTCGTTCGCGAGCGAGAGCAGCTGCTCCATCAACTGCACGGCGTCGCCGATGCGTCCGGTGCGGGCGAACGCTTCGGCGAGCCAGAACGAGCAGGCGACGAACGCTCCTTCGTCGCCGGCGAGGCCGTCGTCGCCGGTGTAGCGGCGAACGTAGGGCCCGTCGGCGAGCTCGCGCGCGACCGCGTCGACGGTGTGCCGGATTCGTCCCTCGTCCGGAGCGGCGTAGTCGTGGAGGACGGCGAGGAGCAAGCTGGCGTCGAGTTCGTCGGCGCCGGCGAATCGCATGTAGCTCCGCTTCGCGACAGACCAGCAGCGGGTGTCGACGAAGTCGCGGATCGCCGCCGCCTCCTGTCGCCAACGGCCGATGTGCTTGTCGGGTAGCTGTCCGCGATCGGCGAGTTGCGCGGCGCGGTCGAGGGCGACGGCGCAAAGCATCTTCGACTGCGTGAAGTGGAGCGGCTCGCTGCGTACCTCCCAGATCCCGGCGTCGGGCTCTCGCCAATTGGCGCAGACGTGGTCTGCGATCCGGGCGAACCGCCGCGCGACGTCGCGGTCGAGCCGATTGCCGGCGCGTGTGTAGAGCCAGACCGTCTGCATCAGCTCGCCGTAGGTGTCGAGCTGCACTTGGTCGACAGCGCCGTTGCCGATGTTGACCGGGCGCGAATCGCGGTAGCCGGCGAAAGGGAGCTCGCGCTCCTGGGCGCGAGTGCCGCCGTCCACCCGGTAGAGCACGTGCAGGCGTGGGTGGGTGAGCTGGGTCGCGTGCATGAGCCACCAGAAGTAGGCGTCCGCCTCGGCGGGGCAGCCGAGCTGGAGGAAGGCATCGATCGCGAAGGCGCTGTCGCGGATCCAGGAGTAGCGGTAGTCCCAGTTGCGCTCACCACCTATCTCCTCGGGTAGCGACGCCGTCGCGGCGGCAGCGATCGCGCCTGAGGGTGCGTAGACGAGCAGCTTCAGTGCGAGCGCGCTGCGGACCACTGCCTCACGCCAGGGCCCCTGGTAGGCGCGGCCGGTCGCCCAGCTTCTCCAGCCGGCGCAGGTGGCCTCGAGGCGCCGGTCGAGCTCGTCGCGGCTCGGAACGACGAGTGGTTCCTGATGCGCGCTTGCCAGCGCGAGGAGCGCCGAACCACCCTCGGCGATCTCGAACCGCCCTGCGATTGCATCGTCGTCCAGGTGCGGCTCGCCGGCCTCGAAGGCGCGTAAGGCGATCGCGTCGCTGCCCGAGCTGGCGATCGGCAGACCGTGGCGCCGCGCGAGCCGGACCGGCCAGCCGCTGTAGCCGAAGCGTGGCTCGACCCGCCACCGCATCGGCACGTGTCCGGACAGCCCCTCGATCTTCCTTTGCAGCTCGCGGTAAGGCGTGACGCCGGCGTCGGGGAGCGTGAGCGCGTCGGTCAGTCGAACCGTCCCTTGGCCAGACACGAAGGTCGTCTCGAGCACGTTCGTGTCGGGGAGGTAGCGCCGCTCGGTACGGTGCGGCACTTCGGGTGCGAGCGTGAAGCGACCGCCGCGACTAGCGTCGAGGATCGCGGCAAAGATGGTTGCCGAGTCGAGGTCGGGCAGCGGGAGCCAGTCGATCGCGCCATCGCGGGCAACGAGCGCGACCGTGCGGCCGTCGCCGAGCGCGGCGTAGTCGCGCAACGGCGCATAGCCCTCGACGCGCTCACCCTGCATGCGTTGGCCGTGTTCGCTCACCGTCGGCGATTCGCCGCGATGAGTTTTCTGCGGCGCGGGGGTCTTATTTCCGAACGGGGTAGCGTTCAACCCAAGGTGGATTCGCTCCCGGCGGGAGCGGTCGAGCCAAGAGGAGGCGAAGAGATGCCTGAGAACAAGATCGGAACCCGCGAGGAATGGCAGGCGGCCCGCGACGAGCTTGCAAAGCTCGAGGCCGAGCAGGCGCAGCGAAATGAGGAAGTCAAGAAGAAGCGACTCGAGCTCCCCTGGGTGGCCGTCGAGAAGGAGTACGAGTTCGACACCGACGACGGCAAGAAGACCCTTGCCGAGCTGTTCGACGGCCGCTCACAGCTCCTCGCCTACAACATCATGTTCGGCCCCGACTACCAGAACGGTGCCTGCCCCGGCTGCACCAACCTCGGGGACGGCCTCGACGGTGCGCTCATCCACCTGAATCGTCGAGACGTGACCCTGATCTGCTTCTCACGGGCGCCGATCGAGCGCCTCAGCGCCTACAAGAAGCGGATGGGCTGGCAGTTCCCGTACGTCTCCACCTACAACACCGACTTCGCGTTCGACTTCGGGCTCGCAATGACCGAGGAGCAGGCCCAGCAGATCCCCGAGGTGACGGAGATGATCGAGAACCCGCCGGACTGGCTCGAGGAGTGGTCAGGACAGGTCGGCGCCGAGCTCAAGGACGGGCTGCGGGAGGCTCCGAGCTGGATCGCCTTCGCTCGCGAGAACGGCACCGTCTACCACACGTACACGGTGACGGCGCCTGACCCGTTCGTCGCGCCGTACTACAGCTTCCTGCTCGAGAGGACCCCGAACGGACCGCCCGACCTGCCCCGCAGCTGGCGGAAGGACGAGTACCCCGACTGATCCCCGGCCGGCCGGCCGGCGCGGGGCTTCCGCGTCGACGACGTCAAGCGTTTCTGCGATCGAGCATGAACAGCTGCTCGTGCATCACCTCGACGTGGCGCAGGTCATGCGACTGGGCGATGTGGCGGAACCAGGAGCGCGCCTCCGCGACTTCGTCGATGCGGCGGGCGGCTTCCTCGGCATCCTCGCGGTTCTGCCAGAGGATCACGTCGAGCCATGAGCCATCGTCCTGTTTCGTCAGCCAGGCCGCGAGCGCGGCCGGGAATGCCTCCCTCAGCGCCCGCACCATTGCCGGGCGCTCCGCGAGGAGCGCCTCCTCCTCGCCGTCACGGACGACGAACTGCGCCAGCTCGAACGTGAGCACCGTCCTCTCCTCCTTGTCAGGTCATTCGCCGTCGTACTCGTCGTGGCGACGGAACCAGTTGAGAGGGTCGTCGGGGGCGCGCGTCTCGTTTCGCCCTCGGGGTGCCCGGTCGAGCCACTGGTACATGCCCCAGAGGACGTCCAGCCCGCGCGCATAGGTCGAATAGGTGTGGTAGACGACGCCGTCCTCGAGCGCGAATGCGCTCATGCCGGGGCGCTCCCGCGCGTACGTGGCCCAGTCCGTACCGGTCGTGGCGGCCCACTCGGCGAGTGGCCCCTCGTCACCAACCTCCACGGGCAACCCCATTTGCTCCTCGCGGAAGTTGTATTCGACAGGCCCCGACCGCTGCTGCTCCTCCGTCACGGAGGTGTCGAAGTCGTAGTTGAAGTCGCTGTCCGAGGACGACGCCCACGGGAAGCTCCAGCCCATCCGCCGCTTGTAGCCCTGGAGCTTCTCGAGCGGCGCCCGCGACACCGCCCAAAGCATCACGTCGTGGTTGGCCAAGTGGACGGCAAACCCGCTGAAGCCGTCCGCGATCGCGGAGCAGGCGGGGCAGCCGGCCGTGTAGTCGGGGCCGAACATGAAGTGGTAGACGAGCAGCTGCGACCGCCCTCGGAAGAGGTCGGCGAGCGACGCGGGGCCGTCGTCGGTCTCGAACCGGTACTCGTTGTCGATCCGCACCCAGGGCAGCTCCTGCCGCTGCCGCACCAACTCGTCGCTGCGCCGGGTTAGCTCCTTCTCGGCCGCAAGGAGCTCGAGGCGGGCCGCAAGCCACTCCTCGCGCGTTCCCGTGTTGTGCTCCGTCATTCAATCGCTCCTTTCACGATTTGGACTGATCGAGCCGGGCTGCCATCAGGTCTGTGGGCGGGCTTCCTGCGGGCCGAGCGTCGGCTCGAACGCGGCGGCGTAGTGCTCGAAGCGCGGCTGCCACGAATCGGGTGCGGGCTCGATACCTTGCAGCCGGTCGAGGCACTGCTCCCAACCGGCGGCGTTGCGGGCGGCTCCGCCGGGCGGCAGCTCGTCGATCAGGACGAGGCGCGTACCGTCGCGCTCGGCGGACAGCTCGAACCGCAGCGTGTCCTCGCCCCAGGTGAAGGCGAGCACGTTCGGCTCGTCGACCTCGAGCACTTCGCCGGTGAGCGTCAGGTCCATCACTTCGGGCCGGAATGGAAAGGTGATCGCCGCGCCGACCTCCCAGCGTCCACCGCTCACGATCACGTCGCACGGAAACCAGGAGCGAAGTTGCTCACGCTCCGTCAGCGCGCGCCACACCACATTCGGCGGGTCGGCGAGATGTCGCTCGAGTCGGACAGCGGGCCGCGCGCGGTCAGTGAGCAGCGTTGCGTCGGTCATCTCTTCCTCCGTCGGTCGAGGTGGTCTTCGAGGCGATCGAGGTGCGTCGTCCAGAGCCGGCGGTAGGACGCGAGCCAGTCGTCGAGCTCTGCAAGCGGCTCCGGCCGGATGCGATACAGGCGGCGCTGTGCTTCCGGGCGCGCCTCGACGAGTCCAGCGTCCTTGAGGACGCGCAGGTGCTTGGACACCGCCGGCTGGCTGACGCCGAGCCGGTCGACGAGCTCGCCGACCGGACGCTCCCCGTCGCGGAGCAGATCGAGGATCTGAAGCCGCCGCGGCTCGCTCAGGACCTGGAGTGCAGCAAGCTCGGCCACCGCGAAGAGTATTACGGTGTGGTTATATGCCTGTCAAGAAATGCTTCTTGAGCCAGATTCGCGCGGCGGGTTGGGCCCAGTCTGGCGGAGCCGGCGCTCAGTCCGTGGCCTCATCGATCTCGTAGTGAATGACTCGCCGCTCACGGTCGACGAGGAAGCGGTCGTCGTCGGGGTAGAAGACGGCTTGGTCGATGTCATCGCCGGCAAAGGCGCGGATCGCATCGCGTGACTCCCAGAAGCTCAGGGTGACGAATTCCGTGCGCTCGCCGTCGTTGCGGCGCAGGATCCACGCGCCGCGGTTGCCGGGCGTCGAGGTGTACTCGTCGATGCCGGTCGCCCGCACGTAACGGGCGTATGCGTCGGCGTCCTCGCGACGAGTCCAGCCGCGCCAGAGGCGGGCGATCATCGTGCTGCTCCTTCCGCACTGCCTACCTCGTCGGGCCCGATCGGTAGCGCCTGCAGCCGCCAGACCGGCGACAAGACAAGCCAACCGAGCGCGAGCACCATTCCGAGTGCGCCGACAAGCAGCGTCGCCCTTAGTCCGATCAGCCCGGCCAGCCCGCCGCCCAGCAGCGCGCCGAGCGGAATGGCGCCGTAGGTAAAGAAGCGATAGCTGGCGTTCATCCGGCCGAGCATCGCATTTGGGGTAACCGTCTGGCGGATGCTGACGACGAGGACGTTCGATACGGCAACGGCCAGGCCCCAGACGAAGAAGACGCTCATGAGCGCCAACGCCGTCGTCCAACCGCCGCCGGCGGGAAGAGCGATCAGCAGCGGAACGACGCACGCGACGGCCATCGACCCGACACACGCCGGGCCGAAGCCAAAGCGCCGCTCGAGCCCGCGGACGAGCAGCGAGCCGACCAGCGCCCCGGCGGCGCCGCACGAGATGATCACGCCCAGCAGCCCAGGCGAGAAGTCGAGGACACGGATCGCGTAGACGACGAACGCGGTCAGGATCGTCTGCTCGAACAGATTGAAAGTCGCCGCCTCGCCGGCGATCGCTCTCAGATACGCATTCCCGAAGGTGAAGCGGAAGCCACTTCGGATCGCCGGCAATAGACGAGGGCACTCTCCCGGCTCCGGCTTCTGCTCGCGATGCTTGATCGACGCCAGCGACAGAACGGAGATGACGTACGACGCGGCGTCGACGGCCAGGGCATAGGGCGCGGTCAGCGCCTGGACGAGTAGGCCGCCAAGGCCCGGCCCACCGAGCTCGGCCGCCGACGCGCTCGCCTGCAGACGGCTGTTTGCCGGCGTCAGCTCCGAGCGCTCGACGAGCGCCGGTAGGTAGGCCTGATACGCGAGGTCGAAGAAGACAGTGAAGA
>DASQWX010000121.1:0-13996 GCA_035640035.1 Gaiellaceae bacterium | reverse complement strand
GCGCGCTCCCCGCGCAAGCACGACGGCGATCAGCCCCAGCAGCGTCCCCGCAACCGCCTCGCCCCCGACAGCCTGCGGAAGGTTGACGTTTTTCAGGTGCGTCGAGTAAATGGCCGCCGGCACCGCTGCGAGCGACAAGAGCGCGAACAGGACCGCGAATCGCGACCTGTCGTTGCGCAGGCGCCTGGCGCTACTGCTTGACGTATGGACGGCCAACGGCGGCGGGTGGAATTGAGCGCCCGATGACACCGGCGACGGCGATCAGGGTCAGGACGTACGGGAGCGTCTGGAAGAGAACCGGCCACGCGGCGGATTGCGAGGCCGAGAGATCGGGCAGCCTCTGCGCCAGGGCGCTCGAAAAGCCGAACAGGAGGGTTGCCGCCCAGGCGCCGAACGGGCGCCAACCGCCGAAGATCAGCGCGGCGAGCGCGATGAACCCGCGCCCGGCCGTCATGTTCTCGCTGAACGAGTTCACGAAACCGAGGGACAGGTAGACGCCGCCGAGCGCCGCGAGCATGCCCGAGAGCGTCACCGCCGCGTAGCGAACGCGGAAGACGGAGATGCCAACCGTGTCGGCGGCCCTCGGATGCTCGCCGACCGACCGCAGGCGAAGGCCGAGCGAGGTTCGGAACATCGCCACGTACGCGATCGGCAGCAGCAGCAAGCCGAGCCAAACCATCAGGTTGAGCGAGCCGAAGGCGCCGTCGAGGAAGTCGCCGAGCCCGTGTGGCGGAATGCTGCCCAGCCAGTGGAGGTGCACGTCGGGAATCGCGGGCAGATTTTCCGGCGTGCCCTTGTTGCCGTAGTGATTGTTGTACAGGTACCCGGTGACCCCGAGGGCAAGGAAGTTGACGGCCGTTCCGCTGACGATCTGGTCGGCGCGGAGATGGATCGAGAAGAACGCGTGGACGAGGGCCAAGACCGCGCCGGAAGCGACGCCGATGAAGATGCCCGCGACCCAGCTTCCTGTCACGTCGGCGCCGTAGACGCCGAAGTAGGCGCCCATCAGCATCATTCCCTCGAGGCCGATGTTCACGACCCCGCTGCGCTCGGAGAACATGCCTCCGATCGCCGCGAAGGTCAGCGGTGTCGCGTACCGGAGGGTGGCGGCGACCAGCGCCGACCATACAAAGACGGTCTTGAGGTTCGACGTGTGCGCCTGCAGCACGAGGAGGGCGATGACGACCCCGAGCGTCCCGCTGACGATGGCGCCGCCGCCGACACGTCGCTCGCCGCGCGCCACAGACCAGATTCCCGCTGCGGTCCCGACGATTCCAAGCGCGATAGGCGCGGCCGGCGCACGCAACAGTGCCGGAGGCAGCGCCAGCCAGCACGCGAGGATGCCGAGGCCGATGCCAACGAACCCGATCGTCCGGGGCGCCGACACGAACGCCCACGCAGCTCGGCCTCGATCCAGCTGCTCCGCGCGCGCGATCACGCTTCCGTCGCCTTCTTCCGCGTCAAGCGGAGCCTCCGCCGAGCCTGCCAGAGGTAGATGATCAAGAGGTCGGCGCCGACGAAGAGGACGACGAGGCCCTGGATAATCTGCGTGAGGTTGCCCGCGAGCTCCGGCTTGAAGATGCTCGGATCCAGATTCCTCGTCGAGGTTCCGTTCAGGAGCGCCCCGAAGAGGATCGCCGAGAGGAATACGCCGAGAGCGGTGTTTCGGCCGAGCAGCGCAACGGCGATGCCGAGGAATCCGATCTGGACGCTCTGCACCGTCGTCAGGTCGAGCTGAAACTGCCAGCCGAGCATGTCGACAGCGCCGGCGAGCCCGGCGAACGCGCCCGAGATCGCCATCGCGAGGGAGTAGTTGCGCGCGACGCTGATGCCCCCGTAGCGCGCCGCCTCGGCGTTGAATCCGACCGCACGAACCTCGTAGCCGAGCGTCGTCCGGTTCAGCACGAGCCAGTAGAGAACGAGCGCGGCGAGCGCGATGAAGATGCCGATGTGGAGTCCCTGGAGGAGCGGGCTGCCCCAGATGACATGCAGGTGGGCGTCGTTGGCGACGGGCCTCGTCACGGGGACCGAGACCTGTCGCGGATCCTGCATCGGCCCGTTGAAGCCGACGAGGTAGCTGCCGACCCAAAGCGCGATCCAATTCAGCATGATCGTCGTGATCACCTCGTGCGCGCCGACGGTGGCTTTGAGGATCCCGGCGATGCCGGCCCAGGCAGCCCCGGCAAGCGTCGCCGCGATGATCGCGACGATCACGTGCAGCGGCCCCGGTAGCGACGAGAACCAGATCCCGAACTGGATCGCGACGACGGCGCCGACGAGGTACTGACCGTTACCGCCGATGTTGAAGAGGCCGCAGCGGAACGCGAAGGCAACGGCGAGGCCGGTAAGGATCAGCGGCGTGACGAGGATCAAGGTCTGTTGCAGGTTGAGCGCAAGCGGGCCGTTCGGATCCCAGCCGGTCCACTCGATCCCGTTCGGATAGAAGACGTGCCAGTGGATGGCGATCGGGCTTAGCCAGCCGAGACCGCTGCCCTTGAAGATCGCCTGGTAGGTGCTGATCGGGTCTTTGCCGGTCGTGACGAGAATGACGAGGCCGCCGATGATGAACGCGACGACCGCCGTCAGCACCGGCGTGATGATCCCGCCCGCGCGCTGGTAGAAGGCGAGCCGCGCTGCCACGCTCGGGACGGTCTCGGGGGAGGAGGCAGGAGGCGGCGCGACGGCCTTCTCGCTCACGCAGCCTCCTTGCGACGACCACCGGTCATCGCGACTCCGAGCTCTTCCTCGCTGACGTCGGGACCGTATTCGGCCACGATTCGGCCCTCGTAGATGACGAGGATGCGGTCGGACAGCGACAGAATCTCGTCGAGCTCGAGCGACACGAGGAGAACCGCCTTCCCCCGATCGCGCGCCTCGACGAGCCGCCGGTGCACGAACTCGATCGCACCGACGTCGAGGCCGCGCGTCGGCTGAGCAGCCAGGAGCACGCCCGGGTCGCGAGAGATCTCGCGGGCGAGCACGACTTTTTGCTGATTGCCACCCGAGAGCGCCGACGCGCGCGTCTGTGGACCGCCGCCGCGTACGTCGAACTGCTGGAGCAGACCGCGCGCCCAGCGCACGATCCGCTGGGGAAAGAGCCAGCCGAGGTGCGAGTTGGGCTGCTTGTCGTAGTCGTGAAGCGCGAGGTTCTCGGCGAGCGAGAACTCCAGAACGAGACCCCGGCGCTGCCGATCCTCCGGAATGTGCCCCAACCCGCGGTCGAGGATGTCGTGCGTGTGGGCGTTCGTGACGTCGCGGCCCGCGATCCGAACCGTCCCTTCTGTCGCCTTTCGCAGCCCGCTCAGTGCCTCTACCAGCTCCGTCTGGCCGTTCCCATCGACGCCGGCAAGGCCGACGATCTCGCCCGCTCGGACCTGGAACGAGACGCCGCGGACCGCCGGCAGCCCCCGATCGTCGAGAACCTGGAGATCCTCGACCTCGAGCACTGGCTCTGACGGGGCCGACGGTTCCTTGTCCACGCGGAGCACCACGTCGCGACCGACCATCATCCGCGCGAGGCCGTCCTCCGTCGCGCCCGCGCGCGAGACGGTGTCGATCTGCTTCCCCCGCCGGAGCACCGTGATCCGGTCGGCGATGTCCAGCACCTCGTTCAGCTTGTGGGTGATGAAGATGACCGACATGCCCTCCCTGGTCAGTGTCCGCAGGATCTCGAAGAGCTCGCGCGCCTCCTGCGGCGTCAGCACCGCCGTCGGCTCGTCGAGGATCAGGATGTCCGCGTGGCGGTAGAGCGCCTTCAGGATCTCGACGCGCTGTTGCTGCCCGACGGTGATCGACTCGACGCGCGCGTCGGGATCGATCGCGAAGCCGAACGTCTTCGAGAGATCGCCGACCCGCTTCCTCGCTGTCGCGTAGTCCAGAAGGATGCCGGCCCGACTCGGCTCGGTCGCGAGCACGATGTTCTCCGCGACCGTCATCACCGGGATGAGCATGAAGTGCTGATGCACCATGCCGATCCCACGGTTGATGGCGTCCTTCGGCGAGTGAAACCGCACCGGCTCTCCCTTGACCAGGATCTGCCCCTCGTCGGGCTGATAGAGCCCATAGAGGACGTTCATCAGCGTCGTTTTCCCCGCGCCGTTCTCACCGAGGAGCGCGTGGACCTCGCCGCGGTGGAGGTCGAAATCGATCTGGTCGTTGGCGAGAACGGCGGGGAACCGCTTGGTGATGCCGCGGAGCTCGAGGACCGGCCCCTCGTCGACCATTGAGGTAATCCTAGGGGGCGGACCGGCGTCCGCCCCCTAGAACCGCTTGCCCGGACTAGTCGCCGCTCGGCGGGACGATCTTGCCCTGCGCGATCAGCTTCGCGATCCGGTTCACCCTGGTGGTGATGTAGGTGCGGTCGGCCTTCGACAACTTCTTGCTCAGCTTGCCGTAGCCGACGCCGCCGTTCTTGAGGCTGAAGACGACGTCCTTGCCCCCCTTGAAGCCCTTCGGGTTCGCCTTGTAGGCCTGGATCGTCTTGTACACGGCGACATCGACCTTCTTCGTGGCGCTCGTGAGCATGAACGACCCGAGGAAGCCCTGGTCGGCGTCGACGCCGATGCCCCAGATCCCGCTCTGCTTGGCCGCATTGAGACCACCGAGTCCGCACTGACCCGCCGCCTCGAAGACGATGCCGGAGCCCTGCTGGATCTGGTTCAGCGTCGTCTCCTTGCACTTGGCCTGGTCGGCGAACGTCGGGTCATTCGCGTAGTCCTCGAGGACCGTGACCTTCCGATTCGCCTTCCTTGCGCCCGCCTTATAGCCGGCGAGGAAGTGGATGATCGCCGGCACCTTGTTCGCGCCGACTGCGCTGATGATCCTCTTGCCCTTGTACGGGTGGCGCGTGATCTCGAGCCCAGCGATGTAGCCGGCGAGGTAGCCCGACTCCTGCTCCTTGAAGATCAGGCCGCGAAGGTTCGGGAGCTTCCCTTCGGGAACGGCCGCGACGGGCACGTCGATCGTCGCGAACTTCACCTTTGGGAAGGACTTTGCGACCTTGCCGATCGAATTGAAGAAGTTGAAGCCGACGCCGAACACGAGCTGATTTCCCTGCTGCGCGGCGGCCGTGATGTTCGGCAGACGGTCCGAAGCCGCTTTGGTGATGTAGGCCCGGCCCTTGATCCCGAGCTTCTTCTGCGCACGTACAAGCCCGACGTACGAGAGGTGGTTGAAGCCCTTGTCGTTAAGGCCACCGATGTCGGTGACGTCGGCGACCTTGATCGTCGCCTGGTTCGACGCACCGCCTGCGCTGACGAGCACGAGCGCGACCAGGGTCGCGGCCGCGCCAATCAGCAGCGCGAAGATTCGTGACTTCACGTGAATTTCCCTCCTACCCGGATGAGAGTTTTGTCGATGCTAACCCGCCAGACCCCGTGTCGGCGAGTCGTCCGTCTGTGTAAGACGTGCCCCTGCGAACTTAGTTGGCGATGACGCGAGACAGCTCGGCTTCCTCAATCAGCACGCGGCGCGGCTTCGAGCCTTCGTAGCCCGAGATGATGCCGCGCCGCTCGAGCATGTCGATCAGACGGCCCGCGCGCGTGTAGCCGACTCGAAGCCGCCGCTGGAGCAGGCTCGTCGACGCCGTCTGGGCTGTGACGACGATCTCGATCGCGCGGTCGAGCAGCGGGTCCTCGTCCGGATCGAACTCGCCGTCTCCGTCTTCGTTCTCCTCTGGAGGCGGCTCCGGAGCCTCGAGAAGGCTCTCGTCGAGCTCCTGCTCCCGCTGAGCGCGGCACTGCTCGACGATCAGCGCGATCTCCTCCTCGCTGACGTAGGCGCCCTGAAGCCGCTGCAGGCGCGAGGTGCCGAGCGGCTTGAAGAGCATGTCGCCCTGCCCAAGCAGGCTCTCGGCGCCCGACTGGTCGAGGATCACGCGCGAGTCGGTCTGGCTGGAGACCGCGAACGCGATCCTGCTCGGAACGTTCGCCTTGATCATCCCCGTGATCACGTCGACTGACGGCCGCTGCGTCGCCAGCACGAGGTGGATCCCCACGGCGCGCGACTTCTGCGCCAGGCGGATGACGGCGTCCTCCACGTCCTGGGGCGCGATCATCATCAGGTCGGCGAGCTCGTCGATGACGACGAGCAGGTGCGGGAGCGTCGGCTCGCTGCGGGATCGGAACGCGCGGTTGGCCTCGTTCAGGTTCCGCGCTCGAACCGCGGAGAGTCGCTCGTAGCGGCGCTCCATCTCGTTGACGACGTTCGCGAGCACGGTCGACGCCTCCTTCGGGCTCGAGACGACCGGCGTCAGCAGGTGAGGGATCGATTCGTAGTAGCTGAGCTCGATCTTCTTCGGGTCGATCAGGATCAAGCGCACGTCGTCAGGCGTCGAGCGGAGCAGGATCGACGTCAAGATCGTGTTGATGCAGCCCGACTTCCCCGAGCCGGTCGTGCCGGCGATGAGGACGTGGGGCATCCGCGCGAGGTCGGTCCAGACCGCCGCGCCGGAGATGTCCTTGCCGAGCCAGACCGAAAGCGGGCTCGCAGTCTGTGGCAGGTCGTCGAAGATGTCGCCGAGAGCGACGTAGTTCGGGCTCGGGTTCGGCAACTCGACGCCGACGGCCTGCTTGCCCGGGATCGGCGCGAGGATGCGGATCTCGGTCGTCGCCAGCGCATAGCTCAGGTCGTCCTTCAGCGCGGCGACCTTCGAGACCTTCGTCCCGGGCGCGAGCTGCAGCTCGTAGCGCGTCACCCTCGGCCCCGAGATCTGGCCGATCACGCTCGCCTCGACACCGAAGTGCGCCAGCGTCTGGGCCAGCGCCTCGGCAACCCGCGCGTTCTGGTCGGACGAGTTACCGGTTCCGGCCGGGGAGCGCCGCAGGATCCCGCGGTCCGGGAGGCGGTAATCCTTTGCAACGGCTTCGCCGACGTCGAAGAGGCTGGCCTGGTCCGGGGTGCTCTCGTCGCCGAGCAGAAGCGGCGACGGGCCGGGCGGATCGGGCTCGACCACGTCGGGAAATTCGTTGACTGCGTCGATCACCGGCGCGGGCGGATCAGGCCGGTGTTCGCGGGCCGGCTCGACGAGGCGAAGGTCGGGCATCGTCGCCGTTCGCGCGCGCCGCGCGGCTTCGGCGGTGGCGCGCACCGCCCGGCCCGAGCGGCGGATGAACGCGCCGGCGGAGGCTCCGCTCAGAAGCAGCGAGCCGGCGATCAAGGTGGTGATCCCGACGATCAGGACGCCCGTGGAGCCGAGCGCGATGCCGAAGCCCATCGCGAGCGCCGTTCCGACGTAGCCGCCGTGGGCCTTGCCGAGCGTCAGCATGAGCCCGGCGGAGAAGACTCCTAGACCGGTGCGGAACGGCCGCATGTCGACCAGCGCGCTGCGGGCGAGGACCAGGATCCCGACGAGCAGGCAGGCCACCGGGAAGATCGCGCGCGCCGCGCCGATCAGCGCCTCGAGCCCGTCGGCGGCGAGAGCACCGGCGAACCCTCCGCTCCAGCCGAGGTAGATGATCGTCGAGAGGAAGACGCCGAGGGCTGTCAGGACGAGCCCGATCAACTCCGGGTGCTGATGGCCGCGGCGCTTCGACGCGCGCTTCTTCTTCCGCACGCGCGAAGGCGTACGGGGCGTGAGGAGGCGCTTCTTCCGGCGTCGTGCCACGGCCGGACGTCATTCGACACGCGGCTGTGCACTCCTAGTCATCCAGGCGGCCCAGCCTCTCGAGCAGGAGGCCGATGAACCCGCCCGCGTCGATTCCCACGGCGACATCTGCATTCGGCTCCCTCGCGGTGCGGCCCCAAACGTCGACGACTGTCCGGCCGCGGCAGAGCGAGGATTCGCAATCGATCTCGACGTTGAGCCGCCGAAGCTCGAGCAGCTCCGGCCGGATCACCTGGGCGACCGCAACAGCGTCGTGGATGGGCGAGCCGTCGAAGTCGTAGACCTGCTTGTGGAACTCGGCGTAGAAGTCGAGCAGGTCGGCAACCACGCCGCCGATCCGTCCGTTCTCGCGGAGCTTGGCCGCGTGAGCATCCGTCAGCAGCGCCTTGTGCGTGACGTCGAGGCCGACCATCGTGATGTCGAGGTCGGTCGCGAAAACGCGGGCCGCCGCCTCCGGATCGGCCCAGATGTTGAACTCGGCCGCGGGTGTGACGTTCCCTTCCGCGATCGCCCCGCCCATCAAGACGAGCCGTTCCGGTCGCGCGCGCGGATGCCGGGCGAGCAGCATCGCGATGTTCGTGAGCGGACCGGTGGCGACAAGCGTGGCCCCGGCGAACTGCTCGGCGAGGAAGTCGACCGCGTGCTGTCCGACCGGCTGGGCTCGCGGCGGCGGCAGGTCCGGCCCGTCGAGGCCCGTCTCGCCGTGGACGTACGCCGCGACGAACGGCTCGCGGACGAGCGGACGGTCGGCGCCGGCGGCAACGGGTACGTCTACGCCGGCGAGCTCGAGCACCCGGATTGCATTGGCGGTCGTCTTCTCGACCGTCTGGTTGCCGGCCACGGTCGTCACGCCGAGCAGTTCCAACTCCGGGCTCCCGAGCGCAAGCAGGAGCGCGATCGCGTCGTCGTGACCGGGATCGCAGTCGAGGAGGACCGGCGTGCTCACGCAGTCAGGATCTGATCGACCTCGTTCGCCGTCGGGAGAGACGGCTGAGCACCGGGGCGGGAGGCCGCAAGAGCACCTGCTGCGCAGGCTCGCCGCAGCGCGTCGTCCCATCCCCGCCCCTCCAGGCGGGAAACGATCAAGCAGCCGACGAAGGCATCGCCGGCGGCGGTTCCGTCGACTGCGGTCACCCGGGGCGGTCTGGCCCACTCGACCTCCTGTCCCCTCTCGAGCAGGACCGCCCCCTCCTCCCCGAGCGTCAGGACTGCGACCGCCGGCGTCGCGGGCAGCGCATCGAGCTCGTAGGGGTTTGCGACCACGACCTCCGCCCTCTCGATCACGTCGTCCGGCAGCGGTACCGCCGGCGCAGCGTTGAGCCAGAACGAACCGGCGGCCTCGGCGCAGCCTGCCACCGTCGCTGTGGGGATCTCGAGCTGGCAAAGGACGGCCTCGTCGCCGCGCAGCCGCGGTGTCCGAACCCGATGGTTCGCGCCTGGCGCGACGACGATCACGTTTTCACCGGCCTCGTCGACGACGATCGAGGCTACGCCGGTCGGATCGGAAACCGTTTGAACCTCGAGCTCGACGCCGGCCGTCCGCAGGCCGGCGAGCGCCTCGTCGCCGAAGCTGTCGTCGCCGACACAACCGACGAAACGCACCTCGGCGCCGAGCTTGGCTGCGGCCAACGCCTGATTCGCACCCTTTCCGCCCGGGTAGCGGGCGAAGCTTGCGTCGGTCAGCGTCTCGCCGGGCCTCGGCAACCGCTCGGCTCGAGTGACCAGGTCGAGGTTGGCCGAGCCGACGACGACAAGGCTAGGCCGCAAGCGCGCGCAGGTCTTCGAGCGTGCGGCCGAGGAGGTTCTCGCGCAGGTCGAACAGGCCCGCCCAGAGCGACGAGCGGTCGAGCGACGCCCGGATCCGCGCCGCGTCCGCGAGGCCCTCCAGCGCCCGGACGAAGACCGCCAGCTCGAGGTACGTCTGCGCGACGCGGATCGCGCTCGCGTGCACGCCGGCGCGCTTCAGGATCGGTTCCCACTCGAGCAGCTCGGCGGCGCCAGGTGCGCCGTACCAGGAACGCCCTTCCGCATGGTCGGCCTCGAGCTCGAGCAGGTAGCGGCCGAGCGGCCCCTCCAGGCCTGCAAGCGCCGTCTCCGCTCGGTCGGCCGCACGACGCAGCGCTGCCTGCCGCCGCCCTGGCGTCGCAGGCTCCGGCTCGCCGCGCGCCCAGCGCTCGAGCAGCCGGCAGAACGCGAGCGCGCTCGCTTCGCAGGCACCGAGCTGCCCGACGAGCCGCCGCGCGGTCTCCCGCTCCGCCGCGTTGTCCTCGAGCACGTCGGCCCAGCCGGGCTCGTATGCCGCACGAACGCTCATACCTCTACGACTACAGGAAGAATCATCGGGCGTCGACCCGTGCGGTCGTAAATCAGCTGCCCGAGCCCGTCGTGTAGGTGCTCCTGGAGCAGCTTGATCTCGACGATGTCCTGCGTGAGGAGATCCCTGAGCACGCGGTCGGCTTCCGCGCGCATCTCCTCGAGCAGCGCGTCCGATTCGGCAAACCCGCGCGAGATCAATTCCGGCGAGCTCGGCACACGGCCGTTCGACCCACCGAGCGTCGCCACGACGATCAGAACGCCGTCCTCGGAGAGATGGCGCCGGTCGCGCAGGGCGACGTCGTGGACGTCCCCCACGCCGAGCCCGTCGACGAAGGTGACTCCGGCCTCAATGTCGTCGACGACGCGGGCGCCGTCGGGCGTCAGTTCGACGACGGTGCCGTTCTCCGCCAGCACGATCGCGTCGGATGGGACTCCCCCCTCCTCCGCAAGCCGCGCATGGGCCGCGAGCATCCGGAACTCCCCGTGGATCGGCATCATCGCCTTCGGCCGGACGAGAGAGATCATCGTCCGGAGCTCCTCGGCGTGGCCGTGTCCGGAGACGTGAACGGGGGCGTTCTCTTGGTGCAGCACCTCGGCGCCCGCCTTTGCGAGCTGGTTGATCGCGTCGTGGACGCGCAGCTCGTTGCCCGGCACGGGCCGCGCGCTGATGATCACCGTGTCGCCGCGCTCGACGCGCACAGCGGGATGGTCGTCGTACGCGATCCGGACGAGCGCCGAGAGCGGCTCGCCCTGCGACCCGGTGCAGAGGATCAAGACCTCGCCGGGGGCGTACTCTTCGAGCTCCACCGGCCGGATGAGCGCGTCCTCCGGCATGTCGATGTAGCCGAGGTTCCGCGCAATGTTGAGGTTCTTGCGCATCGAGCGCCCGACCACGCAGACTTTACGGCCCACGTCGACAGCGACGTCGATCGCCTGCTGCATCCGGTGCACGTTCGAGGCGAAGGACGCGACCAGGATCCGCCCACGCCGCTGCGGGATGATCTGACGGAAGGCCTCGCCGACGAGCCGCTCCGAGCCGGTCACGCCGGGCCGCTCGGCGTTCGTCGAGTCGCCCAGCAGCAGGTCGATGCCGCGGTTGCCGAGCTCCGCGAGGCGCCCGACGTCCGTGCGCAAACCATCGACCGGCGTATGGTCGAGCTTCCAGTCGCCCGTATGGAGGACGCGCCCGGCCTGTGTCTCGAGGACGACGGCGACCGAATCCGGCACGGAGTGCGCCATCCTGACGAACTCCGCCCGGATGCTGCCCAGCTGGATCGCGCCGGCCTCCGGATCGATCTCGCGCAGCTCGGACGCCCGTAGGAGTCCGTGCTCGTCGAGCTTCGATTTCACGAGACCGAGCGTCAGGCGGGTCGCCCAGACCTCGTCGACCCGCACCTCGCGAAGCAAATACGGGAGCGAGCCGACGTGGTCCTCGTGCGCGTGCGTGAGGATCACGGCGCGCACGGGTCGTTCGCGGTCCTGCAGGTACGTGAAGTCCGGGAGGATCAGATCGACGCCGAGGTGTTCGTCCCGCGGGAACGCAAGACCCGAGTCGACGACGACGGTATCGCCGTCGTGTTCGTAGACGGTCATGTTCTTGCCGACTTCGCCGAGGCCGCCGAGCGGAATGATTCGCAGTGCTTCAGCCATGCGACCTGAGTTTAAGGCGCACGGCCGGTCGTACCGATAGACCCCCTATGCGCGCGCCGTCCTCGCACGTGGCCGTAATTGGGCTCGGCCTCGCTGCGCTTCTCTTCGCTGCGCTCGACCTGATCGGAGGCGTCGACAGCTGGACGGCGCTCGCCCTCCTCGCGGCCGCGCTGATCGTCACTGAGCTCGTCGAGGACGCCGACCGCGTTCGCACTCGCGAGCCCTCCGACTTCGAGCCCTTCCGCATTGCCTCAGCGTTGCATCTCGCAGCCGCGGTCGTCCTCGGTCCATGGCCGGCCGGGCTCCTCGCCGGCGGCTCGGCGCTGGGTGTGCGCCGCCTCCGCGACCGTTCACTCCGCGCGGTCGCTTTCGAGTCCGCGGCGCTCACGCTCGCGACGGTCGGCGGCGGGTTTGCCTTCCTCGCGGCCGGGGGGCACACCGGTCGCCTCGAGCTCCTCGGCGACCTCGGGCCGCTCGCTGCGCTGGCGCTCGTCTACCTGACAGTCCGAACGACGCTGCTCCAGGTCGTCGCCGCGCGCGAGGTCTTTCAGCCCGACGTTGCCGCGGCCGCCGGCGAGGCGGCGCTGGGAGCAGCGATCGCGCTGTTCGCCACCGACCGGCCCTGGAATCTCGTCGCGCTCGTGCCGCTCGGGCTCGTCGTCCACGTCGCGTATACCCGCCTCGCCCGTGTACGCAGGGAGACGCTGCAGGCGCTCGAGACCTTCGCGAACATCGTCGACGAGCGCGATCCCTCGACCTACCAGCACTCGATCCGGGTCGCCCGCTCCGTCGACCGGCTGGCGCGCTCGCTCGGCCTGCCCTTTTCGGACATCGACCGGCTACGCTGGGCCGCTCGGCTCCACGATCTCGGCAAGGTCGCTGTCGATGCCTCGCTGTTGCGCAAGGAACGCAGGCTCGACGGCGCCGAATGGGCGGCGATGCGCCGGCATCCGCGGCTCTCGGCGCGGCTCATGCAGCGGTTCGAGTTCGCGGCCGGCCAGGCGCGCGCGGTCGAGTTCCACCACGAGCGCTACGACGGCCAGGGGTATTACGGGATCGAGGCCAGCGCGCTGCCGCTCGCCTCGCACTTCTTGATCGTGGCCGACAGCTTCGACGCGATGACGACCGATCGGCCGTTCCGCCCCGCCCTTTCCCGTGACGACGCGCTCGCCGAGATCGAGCGGAACAGCGGCACGCAATTCCATCCGACCGTCGCCAAGGCGTTCGTGGCCCTGGAGAGAGGCGAGGACCCCGCGGCCGTACTGACCGTGGAGGAGCTCGCCCAGTTGCGCGATGCGGCGGTCCCCTATCGCCTGCCTGTCATTCCGGGCGCCCGCGACCTGCGCGATCGACCGGAGCTGATCGCGATCGCGGGCGTGACGCTCGCCCTCGTCGCCGCGGCGTTCCAGCAGCTCGAGCTCGTCGGCGCGGGCGGCGTCGTCGGGGCGGTCGGCTTGCTGCTCTATGTCCGCAGGAGAATCAAGGTCGCGAGGCTGACCCAAGCGGTCCTCGACGCGCTCGCCGGCGCGAGCGACCGCGAGGCCGCCTTCGACGGGGTCGCCGGCATGCTCGAGCGCGCCTGCGGCGCCGGCTGGAGCGCCCTGATCGACTGGGAGGAGGACGGCCTCGGTGGGACGGTGAGCCGCGAGCGCGGGACGGACGGGCCTCACCTCGCCGTATTGACGAGCTGGCTCGTCCGGGAGGCCGAGTCCGGCGAGACGCTTCTCTCGGCCGGTGGTTTCGAGCTCCAGCAGGACGGTGCCGTCGTCGCCCTTCCTCTGCGTCGCGAGAACAGCGCGCTGGTGGGATTCCTCGTCCTCGCCCTTCCTCGGCAGCCGCCCGCGCATGTCGAGCTCGCGCTTGCCGAGGTCTCCGATGAGCTCGCGCTGGCGCTCGCGAAGCGGCCGCACGCGCCTGTCCCGAGCAACGAGTCGCTGGTGGCGACCGGCTAGGGCTAGGAAGGTTTGGCGCAAAACAGTCGCTGCCGCCGGCGTGCGACGAGCGGCTTTCCGCCAACCCCTCCTAGGCTCGAGCGGCCTCGACGACGCCGAGGCGCTCGAGGCAGTCTTTGATTCGCGCCCGTTCGTCGTCCGTTGCCTCGACGAGCGGCAGCCGGAGGCCGCCAACGTTGTGGCCGAGCAGGTTCAGAGCTGCCTTGATCTGGATCGGGCCGGTCGTCACCGCGAGGAGCTCGTACGCCGGCGCCAGCTCTTCGTGGATCTGCCTGGCACGGGCGGTGTCGCCGTCACGGAAGCTCCGGATCATCTCTCGCACCTGGAGCCCGACGACGTGCGTGTGGACGCAGACCCCACCCCGGCCGCCGAGCTCGAGGAACGGGTAGATGATGTTGTCGTCGCCGGCGTAGAGGTCGAGGCCGAGCTCGACAATGCGCTTCGCCTGCTCGAGATCGGCGTTCGCCTGCTTGAC
>DASQWX010000120.1:0-11290 GCA_035640035.1 Gaiellaceae bacterium | reverse complement strand
GACGGGACGCTGGACACGTGCATCGCAATTCGCACGATCGCCCTGCACGAGGGGGTCGCGCTCCTGCAGGCCGGCGCAGGGATCGTCGCCGACTCCGACCCTGCGGCGGAGCACGAGGAGTGCCTGAGGAAGCTCGCGGCGCTCGAGCTCGCGATCGAGCTGGCGGAGGCGCGGCGGTGATTCTCCTGATCGACAACTACGACTCGTTCACCTACAACCTGGCGCACCTGTTCGGCGAGCTCGGCTGCGAGGTGAGAGTCATGCGAAACGACGCGATCGACGCGGACGCGGCGGAGGGTCTCGCGCCGAGCCACCTTGTCATCTCACCCGGCCCCGGCCGGCCTCCGGCCGCGGGAGCGACGGTGGAGATCGTCAGGCGCCTGAGCCCGCGCGTGCCCACCCTCGGCGTCTGCCTCGGACACCAGGCGATCGTCGAAGCTTTCGGCGGCGAGATCGGGCCGGCCAAGCGCCTCGTCCACGGGAAGGCGAGCCCGGTTCGCCACGACGGGCGGGGGATCTTCGCCGGCCTGCCGGAGGAATTCGAGGCGGGGCGCTACCACTCGCTCGTCGCGACCGCCGTTCCCGAGGAGCTCGAGATCTCGGCAACATGCAGCGAAGACGAGGTGATGGCCGTGAGGCATCGACAGCTGCCGATCGATGGGGTGCAGTTCCACCCGGAGTCGGTGCTGACTCCCGTCGGGCCGGCGCTCGCGAAGAACTTCCTGGAGGCGCACGCGTGATCCAGCAGGCGCTCGCCGGGCTGCTCGAGGGCCGAAACCTCTCGCGAGAGGACGCGCGCGCGGTCATGGGCTCGATCATGAGCGGCGAGGCGACGCCGGCCCAGATCGCCGGCTTCTTGATCGCGCTCCGGGCGAAGGGCGAGACGGCTGACGAGATCGCCGGCTGCGCGGAGGCGATGCGCGAGCACGCCCTTCCGGTTCGGCCGCGGCGGGACGACCTGGTCGACACCGCGGGCACCGGCGGCGACGACGCAAAGACGATCAACATCTCGACCGCGGCGGCACTGGTCGCGGCGGCGGCGGGCGCCGGCGTCGCCAAGCACGGGAACCGCGCCGTCTCGTCGGCCTCGGGCTCGGCCGACGTCCTCGAAGCACTCGGCTTCAGGCTCGAGCTCCCTGCGGAGCGAATCGCGCAGTCGATCGACGAGCTCGGCTTCGGCTTCCTGTTCGCGCCGACGCACCACCCGGCGATGCGGCATGCCGCTCCCGTCCGGCGGGAGCTTGCGGCACGAACCGTCTTCAACGTGCTCGGGCCGCTCACGAACCCGGCCGGAGCGCGTGCCCAGGTCGTCGGTGTCTATGCGCCGGAGCTGGTGCGGACGATCGCCGAGGTACTCGCGCAACTCGGAGCGAGCCGGGCCTTCGTCGTCCACGGCGCGGGCGGAATCGACGAGCTCTCGCCCGCGGGCCCGAACTTCGTCTGCGAGGTCGTGGACGGAAGCGTGCGGCCGCGAAACATCGACCCGCTCGAGTTCGGCATCGAGCGTTGCGACCCCGGCGAGCTCCGCGGAGGCTCGCCCGAAGAGAATGCGCGCGCGATCCGGGCCGTCTTCGCGGGCGAGGACGGTGGCCGACGCAGCGCGATCCTGCTCAACGCCGCGGGCGCGATCGCGGCCGGCGGGCACGCCGAAGATCTACGCGAAGGCCTCGAGCTGGCCCGCGAGGCCGTCGATTCGGGCGCCGCCGAGAACCGGCTCGAGCGGCTGATCGCATTCACGCGCCAGGAGGCGATTGCGTAGTGGGACGCTTCCGGGAAGCGCTCGCGATGCCGGGCCTCGGCGCCGTCGCCGAGGTCAAGCGCCGCTCGCCGTCGGCCGGCGATCTCCGACCCGATGCCGATCCGGCCGAGCTTGCCGCGCAGTTCGCCGGCGCGGGCGCGGCCGCGATCTCGATCCTCGTCGCCGAGCGTTTCGGCGGCTCGGTCGGCGACCTGAGGTCGGCACGCACGGCGACGTCCGCGCCGCTGCTGGCCAAGGGCTTCTTTCGCGAGGAAGCCCAGCTCGACGAGTTGAACGAGGCCGGCGCCGACGCCGCGCTGCTGCTCCTTCGCGACCTCGACGACAGGCGGGCGGCGGCGATGCTCTCGCGCGCCCGTGAGCTCGGTCTCGACGCACTCGTCGAGGCGCACGACGCGGCTGAGCTGCGGCGGGCGATCGAGCTCGGCGCCGAGGTGATCGGCGTCAACGCGCGCGACCTGGACACGTTCGAGGTCGACCGCGCGTCGGCGCTGGAGCTCGTGGCATCGGCGCCGCGGGATCGCGTCATCGTGGCCGAGAGCGGCATCGCGGCACGCGCGCACGGCGCTGCGGCCGAGCTCGCGGGCGCCGACGGGATCCTCGTCGGCTCCGCCCTCATGCGAGCTCCCGATCCGGCGGCGAAGCTCCGCGAGCTTTTGTCGCGACCACTCGTCAAGGTTTGCGGGCTCACGCGGGAAGAGGACGTCACAGTCGCCGCCGAGGCCGGCGCGGATCTGGCCGGCTTCATCCTCGCGCGCGAAACGCCTCGCCGCGCGCCGGCGGTGCTGCCCGTCCCCGACACGATGCTCTCGGTGGCCGTTTACGTGGGCGAGCGTGGGAACGCTCCGAGCGACCTGGCGCAGCTCTACGCGCGCGAAAACGGCCACAGGGGGCGCGACGGCGTCCTGCTTCGCGGCGACGAACCCGTCGCCCGGGTTGTCGACCGAGCCTGGCAGCAGGAGGATCCCGACCACTTCGACCGCGCCCGTGCGGCCGAAGGGCGGGTCGTGCTCGCAGGCGGGCTCACGCCGGAGAACGTTCAGGCCGCGATCGAGGCGGTCCGCCCCTGGGCGGTCGACGCGAGCTCGAGCTTGGAGACCGAACCAGGCATCAAGGACGCCGACCGCGTTCGCGCGTTCGTCGCGGCGGCGCGGTGAGGGCGTCCACACGCACCTACGGTGAGTACGGCGGCCGGTACGTGCCCGAGACGTTGATCCCTGCTCTCGACGAGCTCGAGCACGCCTGGCGCGATGCGCTCGACGATCCCGTCTTCGCGCGCGAGCTCGAAACGCTCGGGCAGTCGTACGGCGGCAGGCCGACTCCGCTGACACGCGCCGAGCGGTTCGCTCCCGGCAAGCGCCTCTACCTGAAGCGGGAGGATCTGCTCCACACCGGAGCGCACAAGCTCAACAACGCGCTCGGGCAGGCTGTCCTGGCGCGGCGGCTCGGAAAGCACCGGATCGTCGCCGAGACAGGCGCCGGCCAGCACGGGGTCGCGACGGCGACCGTGGGTGCGCGCTTCGGCTTCGAGTGCGTTGTCTACATGGGCGCCGAGGACATGCGCAGGCAGGCCTCGAACGTCGAGCGGATGGCGCTCCTCGGCGCCGACGTGCGGCCGGTCGAGTTCGGGACGAAGACGCTCAAGGAGGCGACGAGCGAGGCGATCCGCGACTGGATCACGAACGTCGAGACGACCCACTACCTGATCGGCTCGTGCGTCGGGCCGGCGCCGTACCCCGAGATCGTGCGCGAGCTGCAGTCCGTGATCGGCCGGGAGGCGCGCGGGCAGTTTCTCGAAGCCGAAGGGCGCTTGCCCGAGGTCGCAATCGCCTGTGTCGGCGGCGGCTCGAACGCGATCGGGCTCTTCGCCGGGTTCCTGGCCGACGCCGAGGTCCGGCTCGTCGGCGTCGAAGCGGCCGGTGCAGCGAGCCTTGCCGCCGGGCGAACGGGCGTGCTCCACGGCTCGCGCTCGTCGCTCCTCGCCGACGACGACGGCCAGGTGCTCGATGCCCACTCGATCTCGGCCGGGCTCGACTACCCCGGAGTGGGCCCCGAGCATGCGTTCCTCCGCGACAGCGGCAGAGCCGAGTACGTCAGCGTCGGCGACGAAGAGGCACTCGACGCCTTCCGGACGCTCGCCGCGACCGAAGGGATCGTCCCGGCGCTCGAGCCGGCCCACGCCCTGACGAAGGCGCTCGAGCTCGAGGAGGAGCGGATCCTCGTCTGCCTCTCGGGCCGCGGCGACAAAGACCTGGCCGAGGTGCTGTCCAGGTGACCCGGGCGGGCGCCGCAGCCCACACCCCCACCCTTTGGGTGGGGCCGCTCCCGCCGCCCTCGCCCGCGGACGCTACCGCAGAAACAGCTGCGGGTGTGTGGCGCGCTCGGGCCGATTGCCCGCCGATTCGTCCACGGCGATGAAGACGCTCGTGATCTATCTGATGTGCGGCGCGCGGACGCCCGAGCTCGCCGAGGCGGCGGTCGAAGGAGGCGCCGACATCGTCGAGCTCGGCCTCCCGTTTTCGGATCCGCTCGCCGACGGCCCCGTCATCCGCAATGCCGGCGAGCGCGCACTGGCCGAGGGCATGCGCACGGCCGCTTGCCTCGAATGCCTCGCGGCGACGCGCCGGCGCGTCGACGTCCCGCTGATCCCGATGACGTATTCCTCGCTGCTCGAGGCCTACGGCTACGAACGCTTCGCTGACGCTGCGGCGAAGGCGGGTGCCACCAGCCTGATCGTGGCCGACCTTCCGATCGACGCCATGCCCGAGCTCCGGCGCGTGCAGCTCGTCGCGCCGACATCGACCGACGAGCGGATCGCGCTGGCGGCCGCGCGGACGGATGGATGGCTGTACCTCGTGACGATCACAGGCACCACCGGCGCGCGAACCGACCTCTCCCCCGCCCTGCGCGGCCTCGTCGCGCGTGCCCGTGACCGGACCGATCTCCCGCTCTACGCGGGCTTCGGGATCTCGACGCCTGATCAGGCGGCCGCGGCTGCAGAGCTGGCCGACGGCGTCGTCGTCGGCTCGCGAGCCGTCGAGCTCGCTGACGAGGGTCCCCACGCGCTGCGCGACTACGTTGCGTCGCTGCGCGCGGCGGTCGACTCGGTGCTCGCCGTCAGCTCGTAGATCCAGCCTTCCTGCCAGTCGAAGGGTGCCGTCGCGAGCTCCTCGAGCGGTCTTCCTTCGAGCAAATGCTCGAGCGCCCACAGCGTCGCTCCGTGACCGATGAGCACGACGCGACCCGAGCCGCGTTCAGCCGCGAGGTCGGTCAGGAACGACCGCATCCGTTCGACTGCCTGGCGATAGCTCTCGCCACCCGGGAACGGCTCATCGATCCGGCGTTCCCGCTCGCGCTCGACGTCGGCGATCGGACCGCCGTTGAGGACGCCATAATCGCACTCGCGTAGCCGCGGATCGCGATGGATCGGGATGCCGGTGTCGCCGAAGGCGAGCTCGGCCGTCTCGACCGCGCGACGCAGATCCGAGGTGTACACGGCATCGATGCGTTCTCTGCGTCGCCGCTCGCCGAGTCGGCGGGCGAGGCGCCTGCCTTCCTCAGACAGCTCGCCCGGGAGCCAGCCGGTCGCGATCCCGGCCTCGTTGTCCGTGCTGATCGAATGAGTCTCGAAGACGATCTCGGTCGTCATCGGCCCGCGACCTGGAGCACGGCCGTCCCGCGCAGCTGCCCGCTTCGGAAGCGGTCGAGCGCCTCGTTCGCATCCTCGAGAGCAAACGTCTCAACCTCTGCGCGAACCGGCACCAGCGGGGCAAGCGCGAGGAACTCCGCGCCGTCGCGGCGAGTGAGATTCGCGACAGAGCGCAAGATCCGCTCGCCCCAGAGGAGCTCGTACGGAAAGGAAGGAATGTCGGTCATGTGGATGCCCGCGCAGACGACGCTGCCGCCCTTCGCGACCGTACGCAGCGCCACCGGGACGAGCTCGCCAACGGGAGCGAAGATGATCGCCGCGTCCAGCTCCTCGGGCGCCGCCCCGTCCGACCCCCCCGCCCAAACCGCACCGAGGTCGCGCGCGGAGGCCTGCCCACGTTCGTCGCCGGGCCGCGTGAATGCGAAGACACGGCGGCCTTCGTGGATCGCGACCTGCGCGATCAGATGCGCCGATGAGCCAAAGCCGTAGAGGCCGAGCCGCTCGCCGTTGCCCGCGAGCCCCAGTGCCCGGTAACCGATCAGGCCGGCGCACAGCAGGGGTGCCGCTTCCGGCCCGGAATAGCCCTCAGGCAATGGAAAGCAAAAGCGCTCGTCGACGACCGCGAACTCGGCGTAGCCACCGTCGACGTCGTAACCCGTGAAGCGGGCGCGGTCGCAAAGGTTCTCGCGGTCCGTGCGACAGAACCGGCATTCGCCGTCGGCCCACGCGAGCCACGGGATCCCGACTCGCCGGGCCTCGCCCACCACCGTGCCGACGATCTGGTGCCCGACCACGAGAGGCAGCTTCGGGTTCGGCAGCTCTCCGTCGACGATGTGGAGGTCGGTACGGCAGACCGCACAGGCCTCCACCGAGACAAGGAGCTGGCCCTCTTCGGGCTCGGGCTCCGGCAGCTCGGCAGGCCGCAACGGCTCGCGCGGCTGGTCTAGCACCATCGCACGCATCTGTCTATCGTGCCGGGAGATGCGCGCTTTCGTGCTCGTGGCTGCGATCGCGCTCCTGGGGGCTCCTCCCGCCGCGGCCGACATTCTCGGGACGGCCCAGGTACGAACGGCCGAAGGCAAGCTGCTCGCTGCGGCCGGCAACGGCTCGTTCGCCTATCCAAGCGACGGCTCTGTGCTCTCGATCGGCCGTGTCCGCGCGAGCGAGAGCCGCGTCGACCTCGAGGACGTCTCGATGCTGGGCGGGCGAGTGCACGCCGACCGCGTGACGATCCGGCACGGCCGACGTGCGCAGATCGAGGGCCTCGTCGTCCAGGGACTTCTCCGTGACGCGGGCGCGAACGCCCTCTACCAGCTCGACACCGGTAGCTACCTCGTCGTCAGCCAGAAAGCAGTGATCGGCCAAAAAACCGGCTACGTCGGTCTCCGGCTGAGCGTGTCCTCGGGCTATCCCGGGGTGGCGCGAGGCGCGCAGCTGCTCGTCGGGCTCCGCGAACGCGGAAGCGCGAGCCCGAATCAGCTGGCGAGCCGGGTCGTCACGGCGGCAGGGCCGTGGGCGTCGCTCGGCTTCGGCGCCCCGCCGACGATCGCGGGCCTGCCCGTCGTCACCGAACCCCTCCTCGGGGTGCTCCCGCCCGCGAACGGGATCGGCGGACGGGCGGTCGCGGTCGCGGCGCGCTATCTCGGTGTGCCGTACCTCTGGGGCGGCGCGAGCCCGTTGACGGGGTTCGACTGCTCGGGGCTGACGATGTACGCATACGCCCAGGTCGGCATTCACCTGACGCACTACACGGGTGCGCAGTTCCGCGAAGGGACGCCGGTTCCACCGACCGCGTTGCAGCCGGGCGACCTCGTCTTCTTCGACGCCGGCGCCTTCGGCGTGCCCGGACACGAGGGCATGTACATCGGCGGCGGCCTCTTCATTCAGGCGCCGCATACAGGCGACGTCGTCCGCATCTCGAGCCTGAGCGAGTACGCGAACCGCTACGTCGGAGCGGTGCGGCCGTACGCGTAAGGGCTAGCGCCCGCGGCGCTGCTTCTGAAGCTTCTGCATCGCTCGACGTTGCTGGCGATTCGCCGGCTCCGGCAGCGCGCCTTCCTGGCCGGCCGCCTCGAGATACGCGCGGCGCTCGGCCGCCGTCAACCGCGAGAGAGCGGCCTGGGCGCGCTGGGGGTCATTGGCGACCCCGGCGCGTTCGAGCTTCTCCAAGGCGCTGGCGGCATCGGGGTTCTGCTTCGCGAGCGCGGCCCGGGATGCCTTCATCATGAGTCCGCGTACGCCCGGGATCTTGGCCATGCCCTGCATGACCGGCCGCGCGTAGGTGCCGCCGCGGAAGCGCGCGAGCAGCGCCAACGACCCGAACAGGATGATCAGCGCGCCGGCGACGTAGAGCGGGATGAAGTAGAGCCACACGGCCGCGCCATCGTAGCGCGGCGGTAGGAGGACTCAGCCGGAGTTCCAGTTGCGGAAGGCCGCGAGCAGCTTGGCTTCCGCCTCGGGACTGATGTCGGCCGGCGTCAGCCGACCGGTCAGCTCGATCGCCGCGCGCATCTGGGCGAGGTAGTCGTGGCACCCCGTGCAGGTCGCGATGTGGTGCTCGAAGCTCGCGCGCTCGACCGGGCCGAGGACGCCCTCGACGTAGTCGGTCACGAGCTCGACGAGCTCCTGGCAACTGAGATCTTCGACTTGTGCGTTCACGGTGACTCCGAGAGGTAGTCCTCCAGAGCCCGGCGGACCTTCGAACGCGCCCGGTGGAGGAGCACCCGTTGGTTTGTCTCGCTGACGCCGAGGGCGTTACACGTCTCCTCCGCGCTCCACCCCTGCACGTCGCGAAGGCTGATCACCGCCCGCTGCGCCGGCGGCAGCTCCTCGATCGCGCGCTCGACGATCGCAAGCGTCTCCCCCGCGAGCAGCTTGTCCTCCGGGAACGGCTCCGGCTTCGCGGCCCAGTGGCCCGGCCATCGCTCGTGGTCTGCCGGGAGGAAGCGGTCGGCATCGACAGCTGCCTCGGGCACAGCCTCCGGCCGCTCGAGCGCGGAGAACGGCACGGAGCGTCCCTCACGCTGCCCGCGCGTCTTCGCGATGTTGGTCAGGATCCGGAAGATCCACGTCTTCAACGACGACCGGCCCTCGAAGCGGTCGATCCCGTTGAGGACGGCGATCCACGTCTCCTGGACGACGTCTTCGGCGACCGCGCGGCTGGCGACGTAGATCTGCGCGACGCGCAGGAGCATTCCGTTGTACTCGCGCATCAGGGCTGCGAAGACGTTCTCGTCCCCGGCTCGAAGGGCTGCGATCACGGCCGCCTCGTCCACGCGCGCGACTGTAACGCGGGGAGCAGGTGCGAGACGATGGGCCCATGAAGGCAATCGCGGTTCACCCAGGCAAGCCCGGCTCGATCCACCTCGAGGACGTCCCGAAGCCGTCGCTCGAGCAGGTTCCGGAAGGAGGCGGCGTCCTCGTGCGCGTCCTGCGCGTCGGCGTCGACGGGACCGACAAGGAGATCAACGCCGCCGAATACGGGGCGGCGCCGGAGGGCGACGACTTTCTGATCATCGGCCACGAGAACTTCGGCGTCGTCGAGGAGGTCGGACCGAACGTCCCGGACACGATCCGGCCGGGCGGGTACGTCGTCGCGAGCGTTCGCCGGCCCGGGTCCTCGATCTACGGGAAGATCGGGCTTCAGGACTTCACCACCGACGAGGTCTACTTCGAGCGCGGCATCAACCTGCTGCACGGCTACCTGACGGAGTACTACGTCGAGGACTCGCGCTTCGTCTTCCCGCTCCCCGAGACCCTGCGCGAGGTCGGCGTCCTCCTCGAGCCGACGACCGTCGCCGAGAAGGGAATCAACCACGCGTTCGAGATCCAGCGCCGGCTGAAGGTCTGGGAGCCGCGGAAGGCGCTCGTCCTCGGGTCGGGGACGATCGGCCTACTGATGGCGATGGCCGCCCGCCTGCGCGGCCTCGAGCTCACGGTTGCGTCGCTGCCGAGGGCTCCGTACCGGAACAGCGACCTGGTCGAGCAGCTCGGCGGCACCTACGTCTCGACCCAGGAAAAGGATCTCGCCTCGATCAGCGACGAGCGCGGCCCGTTCGACCTGATCATGGACGCCACCGGCTTCTCGCCGATCATCTGGGAGGCCGCCGAGATCCTCGGCAAGAACGGCGTCCTCGTCCTCTCTTCGATCACTGGCGGCGACCGCAAGGCGGAGATCAACTCGGACGCGATCAACCAGAGCTTCGTGCTCGGCAACAAGGTCATGGTCGGGACCGTCAATGCCTCCCCGGCCGACTTCCGCAGCGGCATCGACGACCTGACGAAGGCGCAGGCCTTCTTCCCGGGTTGGCTGGAGCAGTTGCTGACGACGCCGATCGACGGGCTCGAGAATTACGAGGAGATGATCCGCGCACTGACCGAGGACACCGACGCGATCAAGGTGTTCGTGGAGGTGAACGGGAAGCCGTGAGCGAGAAGGAGCGGATGCTGACGGGCGAGCTGTACGACGCGTCCGATCCCGAGCTGACCGCAGCGAGGGCACAGGCGCGCGAGCTGCTGGCTCGGTTCAACGCGCAGCCCGGACGAGCAGTGCTCGAAGAGCTGCTCGCGTCGGTCGGACGGGACGCGACGATCGAGCCGCCGTTCCACTGCGACTACGGCTTCAACATCTCGGTCGGCGACCGCTTCTACGCGAACGTCAACTGTGTCTTCCTCGACTGCGCGCCGATCTCGATCGGCGACCGAGTGCTCTTCGGGCCGGCCGTGCAGTTGTACGCGGCCACCCACCCGGTCGACGCCGCGACGCGCCGTAGCGGGTTGGAATGCGCGCTGCCGATCACGATCGGCGACGACGTCTGGATCGGCGGCGGCGCGATCGTCCTCCCGGGCGTCACGATCGGCGACCGCGCCGTGATCGGCGCAGGCAGCGTCGTGGCCGAGGAGATTCCGGCGGACGTCGTCGCCGTCGGCAACCCCTGCCGCCCCTTACGCGAGTTGGAGGCCGTGCGATGAGAAACGTTCAGATCTATCCGCCGATCGCGGACTACGCCCTGCTGTCCGACTGCCACTCCTGCGCACTTGTCTCCATGGACGGGTCGATCGACTGGTGCACGTTCCACCGGTTCGAGGCCCGGCCCGTGTTCGGGCGGATCCTCGACTGGCAGAAGGCCGGCTTCTTCCGGATCGCTCCGCTCGACGACGACTACGAGCCGAGCCGGCGCTACCTGCCGGGAACGAACGTGCTGGAGACGACTTTTCGGACGCCGACCGGCACGCTCGTGCTGACCGACTTCTTCGCTTTCCGCGTTCCCGAGCCGGGGGAGGACGCCCATTCCGCCCACCCGGACCACCAGCTGATCCGAATCGCCCGCTGCACCGACGGCGAGGTGGCGGTGAAGGTCAAGCTCGTCCCCCGCTTCGACTACGGGCTGACGACGCCGCGTCTCGAGACCCTCGCCGACGACCTCGTGTTCGTCTGCGGCGGGGCCGACGCGCTCGTCCTCCAGAGCGAGCTGCCGTTCGGCGACGCCGAGCGGTCGGCGACACAAGGCAACCGGACCCTCCGCGCTGGCGAGGAGGCATTCGTGGTACTCACCTACCAGCTCCCCCACGAGCTCGAGCCGCGGCGGCTGAGCCGGGAACAGGTCCACGCGAAGCTCGAGGAGACGCGGTCGACCTGGGCGGCCTGGGCCGACCGCTGCACGTACGACGGCCCGTATCGCAACCAGGTCGTTCGGAGCGCGCTCGTCCTGAAGGCCCTGACGAACGGGCCGACCGGATCGATCGTCGCCGCCGCGACGACGTCGCTTCCCGAGGAGGTCGGCGGCGAGCGGAACTGGGACTACCGGTTCTCCTGGCTGCGCGACTCCGCCTTGACCCTGAACGCGCTCTTCGCCACGGGCTACACGGAGGAGGCACATGCGTAC
>DASQWX010000119.1:0-7853 GCA_035640035.1 Gaiellaceae bacterium | reverse complement strand
ACGACCGGCAACTCCGCGAGCTCCGACAACTCGCCCTTCCCGTTCGGCGGCGGCTCGCAGCGGTCGCAGGCGCAGGGCTCGGGCTTCGTCTACGACACGGCGGGCCACATCATCACGAATGACCATGTCGTCTCGGGCGCGAGCTCGATCTCGGTGATGTTCGCCGACGGCTCGAAGTACAGCGCCAAGGTCGTCGGGGCCGACCCGTCGACGGACATCGCAGTCCTCAAAGTGGACGCACCGTCGAGCAAGCTGCACCCGCTCACGCTCGGTGACTCGGGCAAGGTGCAAGTCGGTGACGGCGTCGTCGCGATCGGCGCTCCATTCGGGCTCGACGAGACGGTGACGAGCGGAATCGTCAGCGCCCTGAATCGCGACATCAGCTCGACGAACAACTACACGATCCCGAACGTCATCCAGACCGACGCCGCAATCAACCACGGCAACTCGGGCGGCCCGCTGCTCGACATGTCGGGCCAGGTGATCGGGATCACCTCGCAGATCGAGAGCGACTCGGGCGGCAACGACGGAGTCGGCTTCGCGGTTCCGTCGAACACGATCAGCTCGGTTGTCTCCAAGCTCATCAAGGGCGAGAAGGTTGCGCACCCGTACCTCGGGATCTCGGTCCAGACCCCGGCGAATCGCGCCGGTGCGCAAATCGCGAGCGTCAAGAGCGGCTCTCCGGCAGCGAAGGCCGGACTGAAGGCCGGTGACGTCGTCACCGCCTTCGCCGGCGAGACGATCACGAGTCCGGACGACCTGACCGCGGCCGTCGGCGCCAACAAACCCGGCGACAAGGTCAGCGTGAGCTACATCAGAAACGGCAGCACGAAGACCACAGAGGTGACGATCGGAACGCGCCCCTCGTAAGGGCTTCCCCCGAAAGCGCGCCCTCCCCTCATACCCGCACAAGGCGCGCGGACGAGCGACGACCGCCCCTTCGGGCGGTCGTCGCGCATGCTGGATACCTCGTACGAGGGACTGCGATCACTCAGCCGAGGGATTTGGGCTTGTGTTCTCGCACGACGCGCGTGTACTTCGATTCAGGGGATAGATGCGGCGCGACGGGGCGAGGGGGAACGCCGACGGTTTTGCGGCCCAGATCTCCCGATGAGAGAACGGCGGGGCCCTGGCTGCGGCGGGGCCTCGCCACATCGTTCTCGATCTCTTCCAGCGGCCGGGTTTGGCGGCCGCGTCGGCAGAGCCGCTACGGCCTTTATGGTCGGCGTCGCAAGCGAGGCCTAGTGCGGCGGGGCCTCGCCGCATCGCCGCCGTCTTAATCGACGACCGCTAGAACCTCGTCGAGAACGCCGAGCCCCTCGTCGAGCTCTTCCCGTGTGATCGTCAGTGGCGGCGCGACGATGATCACGTTCCAGTGCGTCATCAGGTAGAGGCCGCGCTCCATCGCCGCCTTCGCGAGCTTCGCCACGGGGGCGAAGGCCTCGCCGGTGGCGTTGAACGGGACGAGCGGCTCGCGCGTCTCGCGGTCGCGGACGAGCTCGATGCCCCAGAACAGCCCCTTGCCGCGGACCTCGCCGATCGACGGGTGGCGCTCCTGTAGTCGCGGGAGCTCCTCGGCGAGCACATCGCCCATGGCGGCAGAGTTCTCGACGATGCCCTCCTCCTGGAACGCCTCGATCGAGGCGATCGCGCTGGCACATGCGAGGACGTGCCCGGAATACGTGAGTCCCCCGGCGAAGTACTTGTCGCGAACCCAGTCGGCGATCTTCTCGCCGATCACCATCGCGCCGAGCGGGACGTAGCCCGAGTTGATCCCTTTCGCGACCGTGAGGATGTCCGGGACGACATCCCAGTGCTCGCAGGCGAACCAGCGGCCGGAGCGGCCGAAGCCGGCCATGACCTCGTCGCAGATCAGCAGGATCCCTTGTCGGTCGCAGACCTCGCGGATCGACTGCAGATAGCCGTCCGGCGGCACGATGACGCCGTTCGTTCCGACGATCGTCTCGAGGATCACCGCGGCGACGTTCTGAGGGCCCTCGTACTGGAGGATCTCTTCCAGGTGCGGGCCGCCCGAGCAGACCGGGCACGGATCGGGATGGCCCGCCGGACAGCGGTACGTGTACGGATCGAGCATGCGGACGACGCCGGGGATCCCAGGCTCGGCGGGCCAGCGGCGGGGGTCGCCGGTGAGCGTGATCGCCCCGCCCGTAGCGCCGTGGTAGGAGCGATAGCGCGCGATGATCTTGTGGCGCCCGGTGTACCAGCGGGCGAGCTTGATCGCGTTCTCGTTGGCCTCGGCGCCGCCGTTCGTGAAGAACGACATCGTCAGATCGCCCGGCGTTACCTCAGCGAGCAGCCGCGCGAGCTCCGACCGCGCTTCGTGCGCCATCGGCGGCCCGATCGTCGTGAGCTTGTCGGCCTGCTCCTTGATCGCGGCGACGACCTTCGGGTGCTGGTGGCCGATCGAGACATTGACGAGCTGGGATGCGAAGTCGAGGTACCGATTGCCGTCGTGGTCCCAGAAGTAGCGCCCCTCGCCCCCGGCTACTGGTAACGGCGAGATCTGGTCCTGCACCGACCACGAGTGCAGGACGTACTGCTGGTCGAGCGCCTGGATTCGCTTCGCGTCGAGGCCTGCTTCGACAGCCACGGGCCGATCCTAGCCAGTTTGCGGTTGCAGGCTCCGCGAGCCACGCCCAGGATTTACAGCGTGGGCGCTGTCGCGACCAGCGGGCTCCTCGAGCGCGACGACTTTCTGCGGACGCTACGCGAGTCTTTGCCGACGCACGGCGGAGAAGGCCGCCTCGTTCTGCTCGGTGCCGAGGCAGGCGGCGGGAAGACGGCGCTCGTCAACGCATTTCTGAACGACCTTCCGCCGGACGTAAGGGCGCTGCGTGGTGCGTGCGACGCCCTGCTGACTCCCCGGCCGTTGAGTCCGTTCGCAGACGTCGCTTCGTTGACGGGTGGTGTGCTGGCTCGGGTGGTCGCGGACGGTGCGCGGCCACACGAGGTGATAACGCCGCTGGTCGATGAGCTTCACGCGAGACGCACCGCGCTCGTCCTCGAAGACCTGCATTGGGCCGACGAGGCGACGCTGGACCTCCTTCGACTCGTCGGCCGGCGCGTCGGTGCGACACGCGCGCTGATCGTCGCGACATATCGCGACGACGAGCTCGGTCCTTCCCATCCGCTGAGGATCCTCCTTGGCGATCTCGGCTCGAGCTCACCGGTTGCCCGGCTGCGCTTGCCGCCCCTGTCTGCCGACGCTGTTCGCGAGCTCGCCGCGCCGCACGGCGTCGATGCCGCGGACCTCTACGCGAAGACGAGCGGAAACCCCTTCTTCGTGACGGAAGCGCTGGCGGGCGCCACGGACCAGGTTCCCGAGACGGTCCGAGATGCTGTCCTTGCGAGGGCAGCACGTCTGTCTCCGCGATCTCGTCGGCTGATCGAAACGGTGGCTGTCGTTCCCCAGCAGGCCGAGCTCTCCCTGCTCGAGCAGGTCGCGGTCGACTCACTCGCGGAGCTGGAGTCGTGCCTCGCCTCCGGAATGCTCACGGCGGGCGAGAACGCAGTGGCCTTTCGGCACGAGCTCGCCCGGCTGGCGATCGAGGAATCGACGCCGCCGAACCGGAGACGGGACCTGCATCGCAAGGCGCTCGCGGCGCTGAAGGCGGCGCCGTTGCTCGACGTCGCGCGCGCCGCGCACCATGCCGAGGCGGCCGGCGATGCGGCGGCGGTGCTCGAGTACGCGCCAGCAGCGGGCGATCAGGCTGCCGAGCATGGTGCTTCCCGCGAGGCTGCCGCTCAGTACGCGCGGGCGTTGCGATTCGCCGAGAGCCTGGACGCCGCGGCGAGAGGCGACCTACTCGATCGGCGCGCGTACGCGTGCTACCTGGCCGGCGACTTCGACGAGGCGCTCAATGCGCAGATGCGCGCGCTCGCCTATCACCGCGAGGCCGGCGATCGCCGGCGCGAGGGGGACTCGATGCGTTCCGCCTCGCGATTGCTTCGTTACGTCGGCCGCACCGACGAGGCGTTGAAGATGGGCCTAGACGCGGTGCGCGCGTTGGAGCAGCTCCCACCGACCCGCGAGCTCGCGCTTGCCTACTGCAACGTCTCTCACCTCTACATGCATCACGACGACGTGGATGAGACGAGGCAATGGGCCGATCGCGCGCTCGAGATCGCCGACGACCCGGAAACTCGGGTCTACGGATTGACGAACGTCGGCACGATCGAGGCGATGAGCGGACGCGGTGCGCCGCTGCTCGAGCAGGCCCTGGACCTCGCGCTCAAGACGGGGCTCGAGGAGCACACGGGGCGAGCGTACGTCGCGCTCACCTGGTGGTCGCCGCGGGGGCGCCGCTACCGCGACGCAGATCGATTTCTCGACGCCGGCCTCGAGTACTGCAGCGAGCGCGGACTTCACCTCTGGGAGCACATGCTGCTCGCCTACCGCGCGCGATCTCAGCTCGATCAAGGCCAGTGGGGCGACGCGGCCTCTTCGGCAGCGCTGGTCATCCGCGATCCCAGGACCGGACCAGTACCGCGTATCGTCGCGCTCTGCGTCCTTGGGCTTCTCCGTGCACGCCGGGGCGATCCGGAGGCCTGGCTTCTGCTCGACGAGGCGCGGGCCCTGGCAGAGCCGACGGAGGAGCTGCAGCGGGTGGAGCCCGCTTTGGTCGCCAGCGCCGAAGCGCTCTGGTTGCAGGGCAAGCACGCCGAGGTCGCCGCCGTCACGGACGCTCCTCTCGAGCTGGCGTGCCGTCGTCGTTCGTGGTGGGCCGTCGCCGAGCTGATGTACTGGCGCCGTCGCGCGGGGGTCGAGGAACCGGTCCCGGCTGACTTGCCGGATCCGTGGGCAGCCGACCTCCGTGGGGACTGGCGGAAGAGCGCTGAGCTGTGGGACGGCCTCGACTCGCCGTACGAGGCGGCGATGGCGCGTGCCCAGGCCGACGATGAGCAAGCCCTCAGGCAGGCGCTCCAGGATCTCCGCGCGCTTGGGGCCGAGGCCGCTGCGGCGATCGTCGCGCGGCGCCTGCGCAAGCGTGGCGTGCGAGGCCTCCCGCGCGGGCCGCGGCGGGCGACCCGGGAGAACCCCGCCGGGCTGACTACCCGGCAGCTCGAGGTGCTCGCGCTCGTCGCCGAGGGGCTGCAGAACGCCGAAATCGCGAACCGGCTCGTCCTCTCCGAGCGAACGGTCGACCACCACGTGTCGGCGATCCTGAGCAAGCTCGACGTGCGCACCCGCACCGAGGCGGGCGCCGCTGCCCGCCGCCTCGGCATCGTCGAAGACCGGTAGCGGTCGCCTCCAAACTAGGCAGTTCTGCCGATTTCGCGCGGAGAGTCGACTCATAGCCTCGATGCGTCGGCATATCCCGACGCGGAAGGAGGCGAATGAAGAAGTACGTGATCCTGCGCCGAGGTGGTTGGGGCACGGCCGACGACCTGCGCGCGGCCGCCGACCGTTCAACCGCCGAGGGCGAGCGGATGTCCGAGGACGTCCGCTGGATCCGCAGCTACGTGCTCGACGAGCCTGACGGCTCCGTTGGCACCGTCTGCATCTACGAGGCGACGAGCCCGGAGGCGATCCGAGCGCACGCGGCGGCTGCGGATCTGCCGGTCGACCAGATCGTCGCGGTCTCGGACACCGTTGTCGTCCGCCCCGATTCGGGGCCCATCGGGTCCGCCTGAGGAAAGGAGAAGAGATGAAGACACGTCTGTTGCTTGTTTCTACGCTCGGAGCCGCGCTGCTCGGTGTACCTGCAGCTTTCGCGGGCGGCGGCGAGAGCGATCTCGCGGCGGCGCGTACCGCGACCGCGGGCTATCACGATCTGTCGACCGCGCAGGCGGCCGGCTATGGCCTCTTCAAGGACGCGGCCGGAATCGCCTGCATCGACAACCCGCCCGAGGGCGGGATGGGGATCCACTATGTGAACGGAGACTACGTCGGCGACACGAACCTCGACCCGACGAAGCCCGAGGCGCTCGTCTACGCCCCGGAGCCGAACGGCCACCTCAAGCTCGTCGCGCTCGAGTACATCGTCTTCCAGGCGGGGTGGGACGCGAACCATGCGTCGCGGCCCGTGCTCTTCGGGCACGAGTTCGGGCTCGTGCCGGCGCCGAACAGGTTTGGGATTCCAGCCTTCTACGAGCTCCACGTCTGGGTCTGGAAGCCGAACCCAAGCGGGATGTTCTACGAGTGGAACCCACGCGTGGTCTGTTGAATCGAAGCCAAATCGCCTCCTTGCGGGAGGGCCGCTCGGCCCTCCCGCGGCTCTTCTCGGCACGCGCTACGCTCTCCCCGTCGGACGAGGAGGAGCAATGACCGAAGTCGCCGAAGCGCCGAGCGCGCAGCGCGCTGGCGAGCTCAAGCGCATCACCCATTGGATCGGCGGGGAAATCGTCGCCGGCGAATCGGGTCGCAGTGGACCGGTCTACAACCCGGCACGGGGTGTCCAGACCGGGGAGGTCGACTTCGCGTCGGTCGAGGAGGTCGACCGCGCCGTCCAGGCGGCGAAGCAGGCGTTCGAAAGCTGGCGCGCCGTCTCGCTCTCGCGCCGCACGGAGATTTTCTTCCGCATCCGCGCCCTCGTCGACGAACATCGCGAGGACATCGCCAGGATCCTCACGGCGGAACACGGCAAGGTGCTCTCCGACGCCATGGGGGAGGTCGCGCGCGGGCTCGAAGTGATCGAGTACTGCTGCGGAATCCCGGAGCTGTTGAAGGGTGGCTTCAGTGAGCAGGCCTCGACCGGAATCGACGTCTACTCGATCCGCCAGCCGCTCGGCGTCTGCGCCGGGATCACACCGTTCAACTTCCCGGCGATGGTGCCCATGTGGATGTGGGCGCCGGCGCTCGCGTGCGGGAACACATTCGTGCTCAAGCCGTCCGAGAAGGATCCGTCCGCATCGATCTACGCGGCCGAGCTGCTGAAGGAGGCGGGCGTCCCGGACGGCGTCTTCAACGTCGTCCAGGGCGACAAGGTCGCGGTCGACGCGATCCTGGAGCACCCGGGAATCGCCGCGGTCTCGTTCGTCGGCTCGACGCCGATCGCGCGCTACGTCTACGAGACCGGCACCTCGCACGACAAGCGCGTCCAGGCGCTCGGCGGGGCGAAGAACCACATGGTCGTCCTCCCGGACGCCGACATCGAGATGGCCGCGGACGCCGCAGTCTCGGCCGGCTACGGCTCGGCCGGCGAGCGCTGCATGGCGGTCTCGATGCTCGTCGCCGTCGGCGACGCTGGTGACGAGCTGGTCGACGCGATCAAACAGCGGCTGCCGAACGTCAAGGTCGGCGACGGGCTGAATCCGGACGCAGAGATGGGGCCGCTCGTCACGCGCGAGCACCGCGACAAGGTCGCCTCCTACATCGACAAGGGCCGCGAGGAGGGCGCGACGGTCGTCACTGACGGCCGCGAGACGGCGCCTGACGGCGATGGCTTCTTCCTCGGCGTGACGCTCCTCGACGACGTCAAGCCGGAGATGGACGTCTACAAGGACGAGATCTTCGGCCCCGTCCTCGGCGTCACCCGTGTCGGCACGTACGACGAGGCGGTGCGGCTCGTGAACGAGAACCCCTACGGGAACGGCGTCGCGATCTTCACCCGCGACGGCGGGGTCGCTCGGCAGTTCCAGTTCGACGTCAACGTCGGCATGGTCGGCGTCAACGTGCCGATCCCGGTACCCGTCGCGTACTACAGCTTCGGCGGGTGGAAGAACTCGCTCTTCGGCGATCTACACATCTACGGGCCGGAAGGGATCCAGTTCTACACGCGCGGCAAGGTCGTCACCTCGCGCTGGCCGGACCCGGCGACGTCGAAGGTCGACCTGGGCTTCCCGCAGACGCGCTAAGGCGTCGCTTGCGATGCCGGTTTAGAGGACGTCCG
>DASQWX010000118.1:0-5486 GCA_035640035.1 Gaiellaceae bacterium | reverse complement strand
GAGGCGTAGACGTAGTCCCACTCGCCTCCCGCCGCACGCTCGGCGTAGAGGCCGTAGCCCCCGAGCAGACCCGTGTCGTAGACGGTCAGGTAGTTGCCATGCCAGTCGTGAACATCGTGCCACCAGATCTGGTTGCCGTCGTCGCCGTTGGCTGTCCGCCGATCAAAGTTGCGCACGGTCAGGTTCTCGACCCAGACGCCGCTGGACCGCACTTCGATTCCGTCCGTGCCCAAACGGTGCCGGCCGTCGACGATCACCCGGTTCCGATCCATCCCGCGGACGTGCAGACGCGGCGTCCGGATCACGACCGTGCCCGGGTAGACACCAGGAGCGATCAAGATCCAGTCGCACGGCTTGGCTTTTTTCACGGCAGCCTCGATCGTCGTCTCGTGTGGGTAGCCCACCCTCGCCTTCGTAACGACGAGAGCAGCACAGTCGGCCGCGGGTCGTGTCGGCGCCGCCGCCGGCGCAACTAGCGCCGCGGTCAATGTGGCCGTGCACCCGGTGACTCCGACCAGCTTGGCGGCGGCTCTGGAGATCGAAGTTGCCATCGAATCACAGCTTCGCATCCAGCTCCTGCGCCGTTTCGCCCGAAGTTCTATGCTCGCGGCGTGCAGGAGACGCGAGCCCGCACGGCGAGCCAGACGAAGTTCCTCCTCGACGAATCGCAGCTTCCGCGGCGCTGGTACAACATCCGCTCCGACATGCCGACGGCGCCGCAGCCGGTGCTGCATCCCGGCACCGGGCAGCCGGTGGGGCCGGACGATCTGGCGCCGCTCTTCCCGATGGAGCTGATCGGCCAGGAGGTGAGCGAGGAGCCGGAGATCGCGATCCCGGAGGAGGTTCTCGAGATCTATAGCCTCTGGCGCCCGACGCCGCTTTTCCGCGCGCGGCGGCTCGAGGAGGCGCTCGGGACTCGCTCGCGGATCTTTTACAAGTACGAGGGCGTCAGCCCGCCCGGCAGTCACAAACCGAACACGGCGGTCGCGCAGGCCTTCTACAACAAGAAGGAAGGGCGGACGCGCCTGTCCACCGAGACCGGCGCCGGCCAGTGGGGAAGCGCGCTCGCGTTCGCCTGCAAGCTGATCGGCCTCGAGTGCAAGGTCTACATGGTCAAGATCTCGTACGAGCAGAAACCGAATCGCCGCTCGCTGATCGAGGCCTGGGGCGCCGAGATCGTCTCGAGCCCGTCGGAAGAGACGCAGTCCGGACGCGCGATCCTCGAGGAGCACCCGGACTCTCCCGGGAGCCTTGGGATCGCCATCTCGGAGGCCGTCGAGGACGCGGCCGGCCGCGACGACACTGCCTACTCACTCGGAAGCGTCCTCAACCACGTCCTCCTACATCAGACCGTGATCGGCCAGGAGGCGCTCGCGCAGATGGAGCTTGCAGGGGCGTTTCCGGACGTCGTCATCGGCTGCGTCGGCGGCGGCTCGAACTTTGCCGGGCTCGCGTTCCCGTTCCTGCGGGAGAAGATCGGCGGCCGCGACATCGACGTGCTCGCGTGCGAGCCGGCAGCCTGCCCGACCTTGACCCGCGGTCTCTTCGCGTACGACTTCGGGGACACCAGCAAGCTGACGCCCCTCGTCGCGATGCACACGCTCGGCCACGACTTCGTCCCGGCGCCGATCCACGCCGGCGGCCTCCGCTACCACGGCGTCGCGCCGCTGATCTCGCAGCTCGTCCTCGACGGCCTGATCCGTGCCGAGGCGTATCTCCAGAACGACGTCTTCGCGTCCGGCGTCCTCTTCGCGGGTACCGAAGGGATCCTGCCGGCGCCGGAGGCTGCGCACGCGATTCACGGGACGGTCCAGGCGGCGAAGGCGGCGGACGAGGCGGGGGAGGAGAGGACGATCCTCTTCAACCTCTCCGGCCACGGCCATTTCGACATGGCCGCCTACGACAACTACTTCGCCGGCCAGCTCGAGGACGTCGCCCTCGACGAGGACGAGATGCAACGTGCCCTCGGGGCGATCGAGGGTCTGCCCACGCCCGCATAGTGCCCCGTCCAGTGATGCCGTCGAGCCTCTGGGTCGCGAGCACCAAGCCAGAGTCCGCACTCGCTCGCCGCCAAGGCTGGCAGCCTTGGCAAGAGCGAGGGTGGACTCTGGCGCCGTGTGATCGCGGGCCAGAAGCCGGCATGTATTGCTGGATGGGGCACTAGCACCTGGACGTCCTCGAGACAGCGCCGCCTCGGTTCTCGACCGCCGATGCGGCGAAGATCGCCGCCGACCTCTTCGGCTTGGCCGGCACGGCCGTCGCTCTCGGGAGCGAGCGCGACCAGGCGTTCCTGATCGACGACGAGCGTGGCGGCGGAGGCGTCCTGAAGATCTCGAACAGCGGCGAGGACGCTGCCGTTCTCGACCTCGAGACGGAGGCGATCCTCCACGTTGCACGTGTCGACCCCGTGCTTCCGGTCGCTCGCCCGCTCGAGGCGATCGATGCCGGAGACGGAGCGGCGGCCTACCGGCCGGTCGTCGAAGGGTCTGAGGGACAGCATTACGTGCGGCTGTTCGAGCGCCTCGACGGGCGGGCCGGCGGCCCGGAGCTCGCCGACCAGGCCGTCTTCGAGTGCGCGGCGACCCACGCGCGGCTGAACCGCGCACTACGGAGCTTCTTCCATCCTGCCGCGGGCCGGCAGCTCCTCTGGGACCTCAAGCATGCAAGCGGGCTCCGACCGCTGCTCGGCTCGATCGGCGACGCGAGGCAGCGCCGTTTCGTCGAGAAGGTTCTGGATCGCTACGAGCGGCGTGTGCTTCCGCAATGGCCGCGACTGCGGGCGCAGGTGGTGCACGGGGACTTCAACCTCGACAACCTGCTGCTCGACGAGCGCGGATCGATCAGAGGCATCGTGGACTTCGGCGATACGTCTCACACCGCGCAGATCGCCGACTTCGCCGTCGGGCTCGCGTCGCTCCTCCGGGGCCGCCCGGGCGATGACGTCTTCCGCGTCGCACGCATCGCGGTCGACGGTTACTCCTCGCGTCTGCCGCTCGAGCCCGAGGAGCTCGGGGTGCTCGGCGACCTCGTGGCCGCGCGCCTGGCGACCATCGTCACGATCAGTGCCTGGCGCGTCGGCCGCTATCCGGAGAACGCGGAGTACATCCAGGCGTGGGACACGGATTCCTGGGAGCTCCTCGAGCTCTTCGACGCAACCGGCCCTGACCAGGTCGCGTATGAGCTGGGAGCAGCTCGGCCTCTTGCTCCGAGCGAGCAGCTCGCGCGCCGCCGCCGCGAAGTGCTCGGCTCCGCGCTCACCGACCTGACCTACAGCACTCCCGTCCACGTCGTTGGCGGCGAGGGCGTCTGGCTCATCGACGCCGACGGACGGCGCCTGCTCGACGCCTACAACAACGTTCCCGTCGTCGGCCATTGCCATCCGCGCGTCGTCGAGGCGGTCGTCCGGCAGACCCGGCTTCTCAACACGCATGCGCGCTACCTCTACGAGCCGCTGATCGAGCTCGCCGAGCGCCTCGCGGCCTCGATGCCGACCGGCTCCGGCCTGGACACCGTCATGCTCGTCAACTCCGGGAGCGAGGCAAACGAAATCGCCTGGCGGCTCGCGCTCGCCGCGACGGGACACGGTGGCGCGATCGTCACCGACCACGCCTACCACGGGGTCACCACAGCGATCGCCGACCTTTCTCCGGAGGAATGGCCGGGGGGCTACCGACCCCCGCACGTCCAGACAATCGATGCTCCGGGAGCGGGCGAGCCGCTCGAGGCGGGGATGGAACGGGCGATTCGGGGCTTGACCGCTCGCGGGGGCGGCCTGGCCGCGACCTTTGTGGACGCCGGCTTCACGAGCGACGGCATCCGGCTTACCGAACCGGCCGAGGTCGAGACGATCGTCCGCCAGACGCACGAGGCCGGCGGCCTGTTCGTCGCCGATGAGGTGCAGGCGGGTCACGGAAGGCTGGGCGACCACCTCTGGGCGTTCGAGCGATACCGGATCGCGCCCGACGTCGTCACGCTCGGGAAGCCGATGGGCAACGGCTATCCGGTCGCGGCCATGATCACGCGCGGTGAGATTGTCGATCGCTTTGCCTCGTCGACACGTTTGTTCAGCACGTTCGGCGGCAACCCGGTCGCGGCCCGGGCGGCGCTTGCGGTGCTCGACGTGATCGAGGATGAGCGCTTGATCGAGAACGCCGCGCGAGTTGGCTCACGGTTGCTTCGCTCGCTCGAGGCGCTGCGCGGCCGCTCCCCCTCGATCGCCGACGTCCGCGGTAGCGGCCTTCTGGTCGGAGTGGAGCTCGAAGCCGACGGCGCCGACGACGCCGCGCTGGCCGAGGAGGTGGTGAACCGACTGCGTGACGGCGGCATCCTGATCGGACGTACCGGCCGGCGCGGAAACGTCTTGAAGATCCGACCGCCGCTCGTCTTCGCCGACGAGCACGCTGACGCGGTCGTCGACGCGCTCGTGCGTACGCTCCCGGCGAGCGTTTGATTCGAATTACGACCACGTGTCGGCTCAGCTGACTAGGCGTTGAAGTGGCCCAACCAGGGTGATATAGCTCGCCGCATATCCGTTCGGGGAGGTGCGGGATGAGGTTTCCACGCTGGGCCGGAGTTGGAATCGCGGCGGTTGTCGTCTTCGCGATCACCGGGCTCGCTTTAGCGGCTTCAGGCCCGGTCGACGTCTCGGGTCTGAGCCCGTTCGCGAGCTGCACCGTCGGCGGGCCAGGCACGAATTTCGTCAACAGCGAGGTCGAGCCATTTGTCGCCGTTAATCCGGCGAACCCGAACAACATCGTCGGCGTCTTTCAGCAAGATCGCTGGTCGAACGGCGGGGCTCATGGGCTCGTGACATCGACAAGCCACGACGGCGGGGCGACGTGGACCGAGTCTTGGGCGCACTTCAGCACCTGTTCCGGGGGCACGGCCGCAAACGGCGGCAACTACGATCGTGCCTCCGACCCCTGGGTGACGTTCGCCCCGAACGGCGACGTCTACCAGATCAGCCTCTCGGCGAGCGCCGACCTGACCGTGTCGGCCGTGCTGGTGAGCAAGTCGACCGACGGTGGCGACACCTGGAGCGAGCCGACGACGCTCGCCCGCAACGTCTCGGCCTTCCCGGAAGGCCCCGGCTTCAACGACAAGGAGTCGATCACAGCCGACCCGACCAACTCGAACAACGTCTACGCGGTCTGGGATCGCAGCCGGTTCCCGAGCGACAAGGCGGGCATCACGGCCCAGTTGAACGCGGCGTCGCTCCGCGGCGACATCATCTTCTCGCGGACGACCGACGGCGGCCAGACCTGGGAAGCGCCGCGCGACATCCTCGCTGGTAACCAGAACGAAGCCACGATCGGCAACCAGATCGCCGTGCTGCCGGACGGGACGCTCGTCGACATCTTCGAGGACCTGAACGGCTCCGGCCGTCAGCCGTCGCCGAACCAGTTCCACCAGTCGGTCATCCGCTCGACCGACCACGGCAACACGTGGTCGAAGGTGATCGACATATCGACGGACGGCTCGGTGGC
>DASQWX010000117.1:0-5568 GCA_035640035.1 Gaiellaceae bacterium | reverse complement strand
GCCGGTTCCCAGGATCCGGAGCGCACGCGCGTTCTGCTCGAACGCTTCTACGATGCGATGGCGGAGGAAATCGACCGCGCCGGCGGGACGGTCGAGAAGTTCGCCGGCGACGCGGTCATGGCGGCCTTCGGCGCCCCGCGCGCGCTCGAAGACCATGCCGAGCGCGCTCTGCACGTCGCGCTGGCCATGCAGCGGCGGCTGGCCGAGCTCTTCGCCGGGCAGCTCGAGTTGCGGATCGGCATCAATACGGGCGACGTCGTCGTCGGGCAGGCACGTGCCGGAAGCTCCTTCGTCAGCGGCGACACGGTCAACGTCGCCGCTCGCCTGGAGCAAGCGGCCGGCCCAGGAGTGATCCTTGCCGGTGAGCGCACCGTGGCCGCGGCCCGCGGGGCTTTCGAGTTCGATCCGCCGAAGGTCGTCGAGGCGAAAGGCAAGCCCGAGGGAGTCCCCGCGCAGCGCGTCGTGCGTGCGCTCTCGCTCATGCGGCCGCGCGGCGTCCGCGGCCTCGCAGACGCGTTCGTCGGCCGCGATCGGGACCTCGACCGCCTCCGCGCCGCTTACCGCGCGGTCGTGAACGAGCGTCGGCCCGGCCTCGTGACGGTTCTCGGCGATGCGGGCGTCGGCAAGACACGGCTCGCGCGCGAGCTCTGGCAGCGCCTTTCCGACGAGAGCCCCGAGCCGCTGCGCCACACGGGTCGATGTCTCTCGTACGGAACGGGAACGGCGTATTGGGCCCTCGGCGAAGTCTTGAAGGAGCACCTGGGCCTCTTGGAGAGCGACGCGCCAGAAGTCGCGCTCGAGCGACTCGGCGACCGCCAGATTCTCGGGCTGACGCTCGGTCTCGACGTCGCGCGGGATTTGCACCCGCTCGCAGCCCGCGACCGCCTTCAGGACGCCTGGGCCGAGTTCGTGACGGACGTCGTAGCCGAGCGGCCGGCGGTCGTCCTCGTGGAGGACATTCACTGGGCCGAGGCTCAGCTGCTCGATTTGCTCGAGTACGTGCTCAGCAGAGTGCGAGGACCGCTGCTCCTGCTCGCGACCGCGCGGCCTGAGCTTCTCCAGCGCCGGCCGGGATGGGGCGCACGTCTAGGTGGTGAGCTGATCGAGCTCGAGCCCCTCTCACAGCAGGACACCGTTCGGCTGGCCGGCGGGCTTCTCGCTGGGGCGCTGCCGGCCGAGCTGAGCGAACTCGTCGTCGAGCGCGCCGAGGGCAATCCCTTCTTTGTCGAGGAACTGCTCGGCGTCCTGATCGATCGTGGGCTGCTCGCTCGCCAGAACGGCGGCTGGGCGCTGCGGGAGCTTCCGGATGAGTTCACGGTGCCGGACTCGGTGCACGCCGTTCTCGCGGCGCGGATCGACCTACTCGAGCCGGCCGAAAAGGCAGCACTTCAGGCGGCGGCGGTGATCGGGCGGGTCTTCTGGACGGGACCGGTCTACGAGCTCGTCGAGTCGACGCCCGACCTGCGCGCGCTCGAGGATCGCGACTTCATTCGCCGGCGGGCCGGTTCGAGCATGGCCGGCGAGCGCGAATATGTGATCAAGCACGCGCTCACGCGTGAAGTCGCGTATGAGAGTCTGCCTCGGGCTCGGCGTGCGCGGATGCATGCGGCGTTCGCTGGGTGGCTCGAGCGCGCGGGGCCGGCGCGGGATGATCTCGCTTCTCTCCTCGCCCACCACTATGCGGAGGCGGTGAGGCCGGAGGATGCCGATCTCGCCTGGGACGACCAGCTCCAGGAACTCCAGCGCCTTCACGAGAAGGCCTTGGCGTGGCTCGAGTCCGCCGCGCAGTTCGCGATGCGTCGCTGCGAAACCGAGGACGCGCTTGCGTTGCTGTACCGGGCGCTTTCTCTCGAGCCGGACGAGGAGGCTCAAGCGCGTGTCTGGCGGGCCGTCGGGAAGGCGAACGCGCTCAGGTTCGACGGCGAGGCCTTCTGGACGGCGATGCAAAACTCGCTCAGGGTTTGCTCGAACAAGGCGACCTGCGCCGATACCTACAGCGAGCTCGGCTTCCAAACCGCGATCCGCTCGTCGATGTGGGTGAAACGGCCCGATCGGGAGCTCGTCGACGGCTGGATCGAGCAAGCGCTCGAGCTCTCGGAACCAGGCAGCCACTCGCGCGCGAAGGCACTCATCGCCCGAAGCTTCTGGAACCGCAATACGCCGGAGGCGGCGCGGGAGGGGCGCGAGCTGGCTGAGCGTTCGGGCGACATCGAACTGCGCTCGTACGCATTGGGAGCGTGCGGCGCGGTTGCCTTCGGGGCCGGCGACTTCGACTCGGCACTGGAGTGGTCGCAACGGCGCCTGGCTTTCCTGGGAGGAATCAGCGATCCCGACCACGTCGCCGACATCTACGAGGTCGCGATTCCCTCCTTCTGCGCGAAAGCTCGCTTCTCCGAGGCAAGGCGTCTGGCAGCCGAGCACGACGCCGTCGTCGAACCGCTCTCCCCTCACCACCGGGTCCATGGGATCGCCGTCCAGTTGGAAGTCGAGGAGGCCTGCGGCGGTTGGGACCGCATCGCCGAGCTCGCGAACCAGACGGAGGCTGCCGTGACCGCGAACCTCGCGACACCGTGCATACGAAACGCACGGTCGCTGCTGTTGACGGCACTCGCCGCCGCATACGCCGGAGACGACGAGACCGCACGTCATTACGAACGACTCGCCGACGAGTTCGCGAGTGAGGGGTACGACTTCGTTCTCGCGGCGCCGCGAACCTGGCTCGCATTGCAGCGCGGAGAGATCGACGCGCTCCACCCGGTCGAACCTCTTGACTTGGCACGGGGTCAGACCTGGTATGCGCTCCCTGCGACAGCTGCGCGTCTCGATGCGCTCGGAGCTCTAAAGGAACGCTCGCTTGTCGAACGTGATGCCCCGCCCCTGCTCCAGCCGGATACGTATCTCGAGCCGTTCGCGCTGCGGGCGCTGGGCGCAGTTCGCGACGACCAGGCGCTCCTCGAGCAGGCGATCGGCTGCTTCCAGGCGATCGGCCTTACCTGGCATGCCGAACAAACTCGGAAACTCGTCGCCACCTAGAGGATTGCGCTTGCCGTTTGACCTGCGCCCGACGAGGGGCATACGATCGCGGCGAGGGTCGACGAGAGGGGGGAGACACACATGCGCTGCGGCTTTCTCGCAAGGACGTCTTCGATCATCACGCTTGCTTTCGCGGGTGCCCTAGCCGTCGCAACTTTGACGGCGTCGGCCGCGCCGATCGCCACCTTCAATGTGACCGCCATGCCTGGAAACGAGGCGGAGGATGCGATCGCGGTGAACCCGACGAACCCGTCGAACGTCGTCGCGATGTCGACGCTGCCGGACGTCGTTGCCGGCCTTGCGGTAGGCGTCTCTTTCAACGGCGGCCAGACGTGGGCGCGACGCGTGATTGGCGAGGCCGGCGATCCGCTCGGCGAGATCTGCTGCGACCAGCAACTGGCCTGGGATCGGTTCGGAAACCTCTGGATGACGTACCTGGTCAACACGAGCGGCGACATCCTCGTGGCGCTCTCGACCGACGGTGGTAACTCGTTCACGAAGGTCGCGGACGTGCCAACGAACGGCGATCAGCCTTCGATCGCGGTGGGGCCGAACAGTGTCTGGGTCAGCTACACCCGCTTCCCGGGAGCCCAGATTCAGGCATTCGGGGCAGCTGTCACCGGCCTAGGCGTGTTCGGGAGCTTCACCACGCCTGAGAGCGTTCCCAGTCCCGGGAACGGCGATTACGGCGACACCGCGGTCGGGCCGACCGGTCAGGTGATGGTGACGTACCAGAACTCGACGAACGGCCAGGGCGGAAACAACATCTACACGGCCGTTGATCCAGACGGCCTAGGCCCGTCGGGTTTCGCCAAGGCAGTTCTGGTCACCCACAGCCGCGTCGGAGGGTTCGACTTCATCCCGGCGCAGCCGGATCGCTCGGTCGACGCCGAGGCCAATCTCGCCTGGGACCGGAGCGGCGGCGCCCACAACGGGCGCGTCTATCTCGTCTGGACGCAGGAGACGCCGAACGAGAGCGACAACCTGGACATCGTGCTCCAGCACTCCGATGACAACGGAACGACCTGGTCGCCGGCGATCAAGTTGAACGACGATCGCACGGCCAACAGCCAGTACAACCCGGCGATCGCCCTCGACCAGACGAGCGGCGCCGTGGCGGTGTCCTGGTACGACACCCGGAACGACCTCGGGACCGGCGGCAGCGGAGACACGGACGGCGTGCCGAACGACGACTTCCAGATCTGGGCGACGGATTCGACGGACGGCGGCGCGACGTTCGCGCCGAACTTCCAAGTCAGCCCGGGAACCTCGAACGCGATCGACGCGAACAGCTTCTTCGACACGGGGGACTACACGCACGCCGCGTTCGTGTCGGGCACGTTCTGGCCGGCCTGGTCTGACAACTCGAACAGCACCGGCGACAACCCAGACGGAACCCTGCACCAGTTCGACCTCTACACGGCGAAGGTGTCAATCCCGTAGCGACGACGAGGGACGGCGGCTAGGCCGCCGTCCCTCACGCTGTTTAGGCCACCAAACGGATCGATGAGTCGCCGTCGAGTGCGCGCAGCCTGCGGACGCGTTCGGCGAGCGGCGGATGCGTCATGAAGAGCGTCGCCACGCCGGCCCGCGGTAGCGGGTTCACAGCGTAGAGCGAGGCTGTCGCCGGATTGACGCTCATCGGCACGGTCTGCGCGCCGCGCTCCAGCGTCTCGAGTGCATCGGCGAGCGGCTTACCCCGGCCGAGCAGCTGGGCACCCGTCGCGTCGGCGAGGTACTCGCGCTGACGGGAGACCGCGAGCTGAAGCAACGTCGCCGCTAGCGGTGCGAGGATGATCGTGGCGAGCGTCCCGATCAGGCCCAGTGGGCCCGAGTCCTCGTCATCGCCGCCGAACAGCAATGAGAACTGCAGGATGTTCGCGATCGCAGAGATCGCTCCGGCAACCATTGCAGCGATCGACGAGACGAAGATGTCGCGGTTCTTGATGTGCGCGAACTCGTGCGCGAGGACACCCTTGACCTGGTCGGGCGGCAGATGCTGCAGCAGGCCTTGGGTAACGGCAACGGCCGCATGCTTTGGGTCCCGACCGGTCGCGAACGCGTTCGGCTGCTCGGATGGGATCAGGAAGAGCCGCGGCACGGGTACTTGCGCGCGTTGCGCAAGGTCCTGCACGATCGCCTCGAGCTCGGGCTGCGTGCCGGGCCCTACCGGCTGCGCTCGGCTGGCCTTGAGCGCGAGTTTGTCCGAGAACCAGTAGCCGACGACGTTCATCAGCACTGCGATCGCCACGAAGATGTAGAGCGCGCCGCCACCGATCAGCCCGCCGATCGCGATGAGCAGAGCCGTTAGCCCGGCAATGAAGAGCCACGTGCGGGCCTTGGTCGTGAAGCGGGTTGCTGTGATGTTCATATGTGCTCAGAGCTCCTTTCGACTGAGCGTCGTGGTTGACGATCAGCCGAAGGTCTCTCCCGCCTCACCTGCCGGCCGGTGCGCCCGGGCTCGTGCCTTACCGAGCCGTACTGACGAGCGACACCCGTTCGGGGATACTGCCCCTCGGCGACTCGATCTTACCC
>DASQWX010000116.1:0-2734 GCA_035640035.1 Gaiellaceae bacterium | reverse complement strand
ACGTGCAGCACGGGTTGCTCGCCGACCGCAGCGAGGGCGCGATCGACGAGGCTCGGATTGTGGCTCCAGGGGATTGTCAACGCGACAGCGATTGCAACCGCGGCTCCAAGCAGCAGGGCCGCAGCCGCGAGCACCGCGAAGCGCCGGCGACGCGGTCTGACCGCCGGCGCGGCAGAGCGAGTCGACGCAACCGCGTCGGCGAAGGCGAGCAGCTCAGGATCGTCGGCGAGCAGCTCGAGCAACTCCGGATCGCGAAGCGGCAAGACCGCAGCGGATTTCATGGCGTCAGTCCCTCCTTCTCGAATTCGCGCCGCAGCTGCTGGAGCCCGCGCATGAAGCGCATACGACACGCCTCCTCGCTGATGTGAAGCGACGCCGCAATGTCGGAGAAGCGGCGCCCCTGGATCAGCCGCTCCAGCACGACCCGCCGCTGGCCCGCGGGCAGGGCGGCGACCGCCGCATCCAGCGCCCGAGCAACTTCGCCGCCGTACGCGTCCGTCCGAGCTTCGGCCGGCTCGACGAGCTCCAGGGAAACGACCGATGCGCGCGACACGCGCCGCGCCTCGTCGGCGATGCGGCGGCGCGCGACCGTGTAGAGCCAGGCGAGCGGGGGCTCGGCGGATCGCGCCGAGACAGCCAGGCTCGCGGCCATCGACGCGAACACCTCCTGCGTCACGTCCTCAGCCGTGTCGGCCGAGCCGACCCGGCGGCGCACGAACCGAAACACCCGGCGGTACTGCTCCGTCGTCGGCGAGACGGTTCGCGGCCTCATCGAGAGATCATTCGTTCGCAACAGGACGAACGTAACGCGACCAAGCTGGACTTTCGCTCAATCTTGTGCCGACGAGGGTCTAGTCAGGCCGAAAATGCCTTGTAGCCGGAAGCACGGGCGCTTAACGTCAACGCCTGAGGAGGGAGAGGGATTGCGCCGGATCAGGGTGCTCGTCGCCGACGATCATCGGTTGATGCTCGAATCGATTCGGCTTGCGCTCGAGGCGGACGGCGGGATCGAAATCGTGGCGGAGGTCGAATCCGGCTCGCGGGTGATCCCGTTCGTCGGTCAGACAGGGCCCGATCTCGTGCTGCTCGACGTGCGCCTCCCGGGAATGGACGGGCTGACGGTTCTCGAACGAATTCGCGAGCGTTATCCGCACGTGCGCGTGGTGATGATCTCGGGAATCGACGACCCTTCGGTGATCCAGGCGGCGTTCGACCGCGGGGCCTCGGCCTTCATCGTCAAGCGCATCGATCCGCGCGACCTCCCTTCAGCACTCCGGCAGGCGATCAACCGCACCGTCTTCCAGCCGCTGCGAAGCCGCGAGCGTCCTCGGAGCGACGCCAACTCCACCGACGCCGATCTGACGAAGCGCGAGTTGACGATCCTCTACGCGCTCCAGCGCGGAGAGACGAACAAGGAGATCGCCAAGGCGCTGTGCCTGGCGGAGCAGACGGTCAAGTTCCACCTCACCAACCTTTACCGCAAGCTCGAGGTCACCAGCCGCACCGAAGCGGTTCGCTACGCATACGAGCACGGAATCGCCGAGCGACCGCGGATCGCGTCGATTAGCCCGTAGTCGGGCAATTATCGGACGTTCTGGTCGGGACCCGACCCGGGCTCGGCGCCGACAATCGAGGGTAGAGATGACCTTGCGGATCGACGTCAACGACGAGCAGCTCCTCGACGACCTGATGGCTGCCCTCGCGCGCCACGGCTGCCTCACGAGCCGGGCCGGCCCAGCGACGCTCAGAGTCGTCTGTCCGCGCGCCCGCGACGCCCGCGAGGCGCAGCTCGAGGTCGGCTTCTTCGTCCGGGCCTGGCAGGCTCGTCACCCGGACGTCGAGGCCGTCCTCAGCCCCTGATCGGCGCCGTCCGAAGAGCGAACAACACTTTCGAGGGATTGCCGTCCTCGCACCTGTCGGAGCACGATGCGTCGGGAAATTGGTAGACCGTCGGTTTCGGGTCAGAGCGGCATCTGTGTAAGAGAGGTCGACGCGCGAGCGCGTCGAACTGCGGACGAGGAGGGAATTTGCGGCCAATTCGCCTATTTCTGGTGGACGACCACGGACTCGTCCTCCAAGCGGTCCGACTGGCGCTCGAGCCGCATCCCGATGTCGAGATCGTCGGCGAGACGACCTCTGGGAGCGAAGTCTTGCCGCGCGTCGCCGAGCTTCAGCCCGACCTGGTCTTGCTCGACGTCAGGATGCCGGGCCTGGACGGCCTCCAGGTACTCGATCGCCTGCAGGAACACCATCCCGACACGAAGGTCGTGATGCTCTCCGGTGTCGAGGACGCGGACCTCGCAGGCGAAGCGCTCCGCCGCGGCGCCAAGGCATTCCTCGGGAAGGGGATCGACCCGGCAGAGGTCGCGCCCGTGCTGCGCCAGGTGTTCGAGGGCGAGGTCGTGACCGAAGCAGTCGGGAACGCTGCGGCCTTCGTGCAGCCTGCCTCCGACGAGTTCGAGTTGACGGGCCGGGAGCGTGAGATCCTCGAGCAGGTCGCCGCCGGCCGGTCGAACAAGCAGATCGCGCGAGAGTTCTGGCTAAGCGAGCAGACGATCAAGTACCACTTGACGAACGTCTATCGCAAGCTCGGGGTCAGCAGCCGGACCGAGGCGGCCAGATTCGCCTACGACCATGGGCTTGCAGGGAACACGTGGTCGAGCTCCGATCGAAACCAGCACCAGAGCCCAGGCGTCGGCTAGGGCTGCTTCGGCGGCGGCACCGCGTGCGGCTG
>DASQWX010000115.1:0-11893 GCA_035640035.1 Gaiellaceae bacterium | reverse complement strand
CCGACGAAGATCAGGCCCACGATCAGCATGGCCGTGATCACCTTCTTGCCCTCCTCGGCCGCGGTGGCGGCGAGCGGTGCAATCGCATGCAACGCCATGAGTGCGCGACCCTAACGAAGTCTGCGGTCGTGCGCCGCGAGCGCGTGCTCGAGCACCAGGCCGTCGGCGTTGGCCTCTGCCAGGGCCATGAGCGGGCCGGGGTCGCCGCCGTCGCGGAGCGCTCCCCTCGCCTCGTCGAGCTCGCCGGCGCCGAGAAGCACGGCGCTCGCCGCCCAGGCGGCGTCGTCGCCGGTGGCCGAGTCCGCGCGAAGCTGCGCGCAGAGAGAGATCAGCTCGGCGAGGTCGGCGACCGCTGCGACGCTCCCGACCTCGTCGATGCGGACGAGCCCGTGCGCGTAGAGGTAGTCGCCGAGCAGGAGAGCCGTGTCCTCGTCCGCGGGCGCGAACAGCCGGGGCCGGCCGTAGTGAACGAGGTAGCCCTCGTAGATCGTCTCGAGCCCGAGCGCGTAGCGCTCCTCGCCGAGGGGCGAGAAGACGGGCTGTGGTTCGCGCTCGTTGGCCGGTCGAAGGGCGATGCTCCAGAGCGGGCTCTCGCGCTCGGCCTCGACCGTGATCGTCTCCCAGACCTCAGCCGTCGAAGTCAGCAACCGCCTGCACCGTCCTTTCGATCTGATCCTCGCCGTGTGCGAGCGAGATAAACAACGCCTCGAACTGCGACGGCGGGAAGTAAACACCGGATGCGAGGAGATGGCGAAAAAGAGCCGCGTAGCGATCGGTGTTCGCCGCCAGCGCGTCGCCGAGATTCCGCACGGGTGCCGTCCGTATGAACAGAGTCGCCATCGCGCCGACGCGCTGGACGGTCCCGAAGGGCGCAAGGCCGGCCTCGAGGTGCGCGCCGCGTCGCTCGAGCTCGTCGTAGTGATCCAGATCACGAAGTCGGCGCAGCACGGACAGCGCTGCGGCCGTCGCGAGCGGGTTTCCGCTCAGCGTTCCCGCCTGGTAGACCTGGCCGCTCGGCGCAAGCTGCTCCATCACGTCACCGCGGCCTCCGAACGCGGCGAGCGGCATCCCGCCGCCGGCGATCTTTCCGAGCACGGTCAGATCGGGGGTGACGCCGAAACGCTCCTGCGCGCCGCCTCGTGCGACGCGGAAGCCGGTGATGACTTCGTCGAAGATCAGCAGCGCCCCGCTCGCGTCGCAGAGCCCGCGCAGAGCTTCGAGGAAGCCCGGTGCAGGCGGGACGACACCCATGTTCCCCGCAACCGGCTCGACGATGATCGCCGCGAGGCCCTCGCCCCACCGCTCGACGGCCGCTGCCGCCGCGTCCACGTCGTTGTACGGCACGACGATCGTGTCCTGCGCGGCGCCGCTCGTGACGCCGGGAGTCGCCGGAATTCCGAGCGTCGCGAGGCCCGATCCCGACTCGGCGAGCAACGCATCCGCGTGGCCGTGATAGCCGCCGGCGAACTTGAGGATCCGGTCCCGCCGCGTCGCGGCGCGGGCGAGGCGGACGGTGCTCATCGCCGCCTCCGTGCCCGAAGAGACGAGCCGAACCATCTCGAGCGACGGCACCGCGTCGACGAGCTCCTCGGCAAGCTCGACCTCGCGTGCGGTCGCGGCGCCGAAGGTCGTCCCGTCGCGCGCGGCCGCCGTCACCGCCTCGACCGTCTCGGGATCCGCGTGACCGAAGACCAGCGGCCCCCACGACATCACCCAGTCGACGTAGCGCCGCCCCTGCTCGTCCTCGATCCAGGCGCCCTCGCCGCGGCGAACGAAGAGCGGTTCGTCGACGCCGACCGCCCGCATCGCGCGCACCGGCGAGTTGACGCCGCCGGGGATCACCTCTCGCGCGCGCGACGCCAGCGCGGAGCGGTCGGCTACAGCCACTCGGCGAGCTCTTTCGTCCAGTAGCTAACGATGAAGTCGGCGCCGGCCCGCTTGATCGCGGTCAGCGCCTCGAGGGCGGCCTGCCGCTCCTCGAGCCAGCCGGATTGCGCCGCCGCCTTCAGCATCGCATACTCGCCGGAGACGTTGTATGCGCCGACTGGGAGGTCGAACCGCTCCCGCACGGCGCGGAGGACGTCGAGATACGGCATCGCGGGCTTGACGATCAGAGCGTCGGCGCCCTCGCGGACGTCGAGCTCGCACTCGCGGAGAGCCTCACGGACGTTCGCGGGATCTAGCTGATACCCGCGCCGGTCGCCGAACGCCGGCGTCGACTCGGCCGCTTCGCGAAACGGCCCGTAGAACGCCGAGGCGTACTTGGCCGCGTACGAGACGATCGGGATCTGCTCCAGCTCGGCGTCGTCAAGCGCCACTCGGATCGCCCCGACTCGGCCGTCCATCATGTCGCTCGGGCACACCGTGTCCGCGCCGGCCTCCGCGTGGCTGACCGCCGTTCGCGCGAGCAGGTCGAGCGAGGCGTCGTTGTCGATCTCGTCGCCGCGAAGCACGCCGCAGTGACCGTGCGACGTGTACTCGCACAGGCAGACGTCCGTCGCGAGGACGAGCTCCTGGCACGCCGCTCGCAGCTCTCGCAGCGCCCGCTGCACGATGCCGTCGTCGCCGTACGCGCCTGAGGCCTCCTCGTCCTTCTCCTCGGGGATGCCGAAGAGCAGCACCGAGGAGACGCCGAGCGCCACCAGCGCGCGGGCTTCGTCCACGGTCTCGTCGACCGAGCGCTGGGCGATCCCCGGAAGGCCGTCGATCGGGCTGACGACGCCCTCGCCGGGGCAGACGAAGAGCGGCATCACGAAGTCGCCGAGATCGAGGCGCGTCTCGCGTACGAACGACCGCAAGCGACTCGTCCGCCGGAAGCGGCGTAGCCGCGTGGCCGGAAACGCGCTCACGTCAACAATCTACGGGTTCCGGCTCGCGCCAACAGCCCGAAGAGCCCGCCCAGGCCGGCCAGCCAGAGCGCCTCCCGGGCAAGCGTCCCCCAGGGGCTCGCGTCGTAGAGGGCAGCGCTGAAGAATCGGACGCCGTGGATGAAAGGCAGCGCGTCGCTGATCCACCCCGCCGCGGGCACGACCTCCTCCGGGACGAGTCCGAGGAAGACGATCGGGAGGACGACGAGCAATGCGACGAGCGAAGCGGTGCGTGCCTCGCGGGAGACCGCACCCAGCACCGCCCCCATCGCCCCGAGCGCGGCGCCGGCGAGCAGCAGGCCGAGAGCCAGCAGCGGGACGCGCCCCCAGGGCTCGCCGCCCGTCACGTTCCCGATCTGGATGATCGCACCGAAGACGACCGCGACCCCGAGGCCGAGGCCGAGCGCGACGAGCGCGGCGAGCAGCACCTTCGCCCAGACGAGCTCGCCCCGCGTGACGAGCCCGCGCACAAGCCTTCCGACGACGTTCTCGTCCCGCTCCGCCGCGAGCGAGCCCGCGGCGAGCACGAGCGCGAGGAAGCTGATCGTGAGCCCAAGCGCGTATGCCTGGACGTCGGCCGAGAGCGCCCAGGTCCGTCCCCGGCTCTCCGCGCGCTGGAGCTCGATCGGGTGCGCCGTCGCGCGCAGGGCGTTCCCGGTCTGTGCGAGCGCGAGGCGCGCATCGTGGATGAAGTCGAGCAGCTTGGCGGACTGCGGGCCGCCCGTCCGACGCAGCAGCAACTCGGCGCCGTCGAGGCCGAGGACGGTGAACTGGCGGCCGAGGAACGAGCCCTGTCCGCCGTTCAGGATCAGCCTGACGTAACCGAGATCCGTCCCGATGTACGCGGTCTGGAGCTGCCGGTTCAACCCGTAGACGAGCGCCTGCACCTGCTCGTCCACGCGCGAGGAGATGATCCCGCGGGCCGTCTGCACCACGAGCTTGGGGCTCAAGACCATTCCCTTCAGCGTCGAGATGAAGCCTTCCGGGACGGTGAGGACGGCGACGACCTTCCCCGACCGCAGCTGACGCTGCGCCTCGGCGTGCCCGAGCCGGACGAGCTTGACGTCCTTGCTGACCCGGTTGATCGTCTTGTCGACGTCGAAGCGGTGGCCGCCGACGGTGACGAAGCGCGGCAGGCCGTCCTGGTCGACGAGCGCGACCCGCGGCTTCGCGTTCGCATAGCCGGCGACGAGCCCGACGAGCAGCGCGATCAGCAACGGGTAGGCGAGGAGCAGTCCGAGCAGAAGCGGAGAGCGCCACAGGATCAGCGCGTCCTTGCGGAGCAGCAGCGCGACGCGGCTCATCCGGCGAGCGCCAGAGCGTCGTACTCGTCCACCGGGCCGGCGAACGCGACCTCGCCTTCGCGAAGCGCGACGACGCGGTCGGCGTGTCGCTCGACCTCCTCCGCGTGCTGCGTCACGTAGAGCAACGCGACGCCCCGCTCGCGCTGGCTCTCGAGGCGGTCCCATAGCCGCTGCCGCTGCTCGGGGTCGAGCGCGGCCGTCGGCTCGTCCAGCAGGAGCGCATCCGGGTCCCCCAGGAGGGCAATCGCAAGATTCAGCCGCTGGCGGTTTCCGACCGAGAGATCGCCGGCGACGCCGTCCGCGGGGAGCTCGAATTCACGCAGCAGCCGTGCCGCAGCCTGTTCCGGGTGGGCCTCTGCTTCGAGCCGCGCGAACAGCTCGAGGTTCTCGCGGGGCGAGAGCCGGGCGTACTGCGCGGCGCGCTGCGGGGCCCAGCCGACCCGGGCACCGTCCCGCCTCTCGACCCGGCCTGCCGACGGCGTCAACGAGCCGGCGAGCAGCGCCAATAGGGTCGACTTGCCGGCGCCGTTCGGCCCGACGAGCGCCACCGACTCGCCGCCGCGGAGCTCGAAGTCGGTCGGCTCGAGGGCCGTGCGCGAGCCGAAGCGCTTCGCCGCCGCTCTCGCCGCGACGATCGGTCGAGTCACCGCCGGGCGGCGGTCGAGGGCGGCTGCTCGGGCTCCTCGACAGGCGTGATGTGCGTCGGCGCCTCGCCCTCGACCTCGACCGGAAGAACTCCCGAAGCGGTCTTTGGCCACGGCTCGAGCGTGATCCGCTCGGAGAAGAACTCCCACATCGCACGGCCGGCCGCGAGCAGCGGCAGGGCGACGAAGACGCCCGGCAGGCCATAGATCTCGCCGCCGGCGAGCAGACCGAAGATCACGAGCAGCGGATGGAGCCGAAGCGCGGAGCCCATCACGTTCGGGACGACGATGTGTCCCTCGACCTGATGGATGAAGAGGAAGAGCAGCGCCACCCAAAGAGCCGAGATCGGGTGCACGATCAGCTCGTAGACGAACGGCGGCACCGCGCCGAGCCAAGGCCCCAGGTACGGGATCAGCTCGGTGAAGGCGACCCACGCACCGAACAGGACGGCGTATTTGGTCAGTCCAGGCCCAAGCCCGATGGTCCCGAGCAGCCAGAGGCCGAGCCCCGCGCTGAGCCCGATGATCAGCGAGAGCAGCAGCTGGCCCTTGACGTAACCGGCGAGGGACTGCTCGACGCGGACGAGGAGAGGCGGTGAGCCACGCGGCGGTGGGAAGCGCCGGTTGACGCCGCGCGAGAGTCGCTCCATGTCGAGCAGCATGTACACCGAGACGACGAGGATGAGGACCAGGCTGAAGAGCAGCTTGACCGTCCCGATCGCAGCGCCCTCGACGAAGTCGATCACCTTCGTCGTGTACTTCTGAACGTCCTTGCCGCGGATGTTGTTAACGAAGTCGTTGGCCTGCTTCCGGATCTTGACGCGGCCCAGACCATGGTGGTTCAGCCAGCGCTGAAGCCGGTCGACGTCGCGCTCGGCGTGGGTTTGGCCGGCCTGTCCGTGCTCCTCCGTAAAGTAGTCGTCGACTCGATGTGAGGCCGACCGCGTCTGATCGACGACCACAGTTCCGATCGCGATGCTCACTGCCGCGACGAGCCCCGCGAACAGCAAGTAGACGATCGCGACACCCAAGCCGCGGGGGATCCAGAACCTCGTGACGCCCCGGACGAGCGGGTTGAGCAGGAGCGCGATCAGGCCGGCGACGAGGAAGAGGAAGATGACGTGACGCACGGCGCCCGCGACGGCCCAGATCAGAAGCAGGAGCAGCGGCAGCGTGACCAGCTGGATCCAGCGCGGGATCTGGAGCTTCGGGGGCGACTCAGTCGCCATCGCGATGATGATACGGCGCCCGTCGTCCGGCTCCGCCCGCCGGAATGGGACTGGTCGTTGGCGGAGGACGGTGCGCTCGCGCTCGACAGTCACGAACTTTGGGACGAACCCAAGGAGCGACCACGGCTTTGGCTGTCACAAAGTCCGGCCGCTGGACCTTCCTTGCGGGCTGCGGATCAACCCGTTAGCGTCCCGCCGATGCCCAGGGACAGAGGGCGCACTCCGGCTGCCCGGCATCGCCGCGCGCAGCGGCAAGCTGTCCGGCGCCGCAGGCGCGTCGCCGGCCTCGTGCTCCTCGCGATCGTGGCGCTGATCACGCTGCTGCTGACAGCATTCGGCACCGGACGCCCGGCCGCGCAGCAAACCGTCGGGCCCGCCCTCGCCAATCGGCTGCTCCCGGCGGGGCCGCCGAGCCCGGAGGTGATCGCGCTCGAGGGGTCGCTCCGGATCCAGCTCCCCGTCGCTCAGTCGCGGCTGACCGCGATCGGTTACCACGCGAGCGGCGACGGCGCGGTCGCCTTGCAGCCGCTCGGCTCGCAGGCGAACCCGGGCACGATCACGCGCTGGGCGCGCCGCGTCTTCGGCGGCGGAAGCAAGGGGCTGCGCTGGTTCCAGCTGTCGGGCGGCGAAGGCCCGGGCACCGCAGCGCTCGACGTGGGCGCCCTGCCCGGGACGGACGTCTACTCACCGGTCGACGGGACGGTCGCCGGGCTGACGCCCTACATCGTCAACGGCAAGCGTTTCGGCTCCGAGATCGACATCCAGCCCACCGGGGCACCGTCGTCCGTCGTCGCGATCACGCACCTCAAGCCCGACCCGTCGCTGACGGTCGGCTCGAGCGTCGTCTCCGGCACCTCGAAGCTCGGGGTCCTGCTCGACTTCTCGCGCGTCGAGCAGCAGGCCCTGGCCAAGTACACACAGGATGCGGGCAACCACGTCGAGATCGAGGTCCAGCCCGCGGCCGCGCTGAACACGCCCTGAGGCGTGTCGAGCTGAAGATTCTCTTCGTCGCCGACGTCTTCGGCGTCCCGGGCCGCCGGGCGGTCGAGCAGCGCCTCCCGAGCCTTCGGGAGGAGGTGGACGCTGGGTTTTGCATCGTCAACGGGGAAAACGCCGCCGACGGCGCGGGCATCACTCCGAGGATCGCCGACAGAATCCTCGCCGCCGGGGCCGACGTCGTCACGCTCGGCAACCACGTCTGGCGGCGTCCCGAGATCGGTCCTTACCTCGCCGGCTCCGACCGCGTGATCCGGCCCGCCAATCTCGCCATGGGCTCCCCGGGGCGCGGCCTCACCGTCGCCCCGGCCACGGACGGAACGCCCGTCGCGGTCATCAACCTGCTCGGGCGGCTCTTCATCGACCCGGCGATCGGTCCGTTCGAGGTGATCGACGACCTCGTCGAGGAGGCGCACAAACGTGCTCGGATCGTCGTCGTCGACTTCCACGCCGAGGCGACGAGCGAGAAGGTGGCGCTGCCCCGCTGGCTCGACGGCCGCGTCACCGCGGTCATCGGCACGCACACGCACGTCCAGACGAACGACGCTCGCGTGCTTCGGGGCGGCACCGCCGCGATTAGCGACGCCGGCATGACCGGCCCGCACGATTCCGTCATCGGCGTCCAGGCCGACCTCGCAATCGCACGGATGCGGACGGGGATGCCGGTCCGCTTCAAGCCCGCGGAGGGCGACGTGCGGATCGAGGGGGTGCGGATCGAGTGTGACAGCGAGAGCGGATTGGCAACTCGTTGCCAAGCCATCCGCGTGCCGACGAGCTAACCCTGCGGGGGAACCTCCACACTCGCTCCGCGCCTGTTACACCCTCCACTGGTCCGCTTTGCGGACAGGGCCTGCGGCCCGAGCTACGGGCTGCGTGCCGGTTCGCGTCGAGGCCTGACGAGGATCGCGACGAGCGCGACCAGGACGAGGTCGCGGGCGAGGACGAGCCACGAGGCGATCGCGTCCTGTTGCAACGCGAGCCGCCAGTACCGGTACGGGAACCAGAGCTGCGTCAGCACGAGCGCGAGCGCGAGCAGTGCCGAGGCGGCCAGCCCGCGCCGTCCCCGCACGAGCGGGACGAGCGGCAAGAGCCAGATCAGGAACTGCGGCGAGAGCACCTTCCCGAGCGCGACGAACGCCGCGACGCACGCAGCCGAGTAGCGGACAAGCCGTTCGGGTGTCGCCGGGCCCCGTGCGAATGCGATCCAGATCACAAGGACGACGGCGGCCTGGAGAATGCTCTGGATCGCCGCGAGCGCCTCGGCGAACGAGCCGCCCTGGTTCTGCGACCCGTGGCTCAGGTTGAGGTGAACGGTCCAGGCGCCGAGCTGGTGTGCGATGAGCAGGAAGCTCGAGCCGAGACTCTCGATCTGCAGCGGCCGGTCGGCCTGGCGGCTGAGGCTGTCCCAGACTCCGCCCGGCGAGACGCTCACGAACGGAGCGAAGCAGGCCGCGACCACGAGCGCGAAGACGACGGCGCAGGCGATCGCGTCGCGCCGGCCGTAGCGCCGCCAGACGTAGACCAGAGCCGGTGGGACCACGACGGCGGGAAAGATCTTCGCCGCCACCGCCAGCCCGAGGACGCCCAGCCCGGTCCGTCGCCACTCGGCGAGGACGGCCGCCAGGCCGAGCACGAGCAACGCCGTCGGCCAGAGGTCGAATCTGGTGAGGATCACCGAGCCAAGTGCGAGCGGTGCGAGGGCGGCGAACGCCAGGGCGCCGAAGAGGCGCTCGGGGCTTGCTCGTAGAGCGCCGAGAGCAAGGGCCGCGCCCGCAATCGCGAGCAGCCCGCAAACGACCATCAGCCGCTCGAAGTTCCGCCTGTACGTCTCCTCGTCGTGCCGGTCGCCGATCGCCGGCAGCAGGAAGACGGGCAGTGCCGCGGGCGGATATTCGACCCGGAAATCGGCGTACGGGACCTGCCCGTCGAGCATCGCATCGCCGTAGCGCTGGTAGACGGGCGTGTCGATGATCTGGTCCCGCGTGTAGAAGCCCCAGTGGAGCAGCGTCCACGCGGCACCGAAGACGACGAGTGCGATGAGTCCGGCTGCGAGCGCCTGGCGCTGCTCAGCCGGTAGCGACCAGCGCTCTTGTCTCGCGTTCACGGGGAACCGCCACCTCGGCGGGGACGGTCTCGCGCTCAGCCGTCAGGACGACGAGCGCCACGAAGGGGAAGAACCAGGGGAGATACAGGTAGAACCAGTGGGTGAGCACGACCTCGAAGCCGATCAGAAGCGCCGCTGTCAGCGCTGCCAGCTGCCGCGCCGTTTTCCGCCTCGGCACGAAGTAGACGGCGATCACCGCGAGAACGAGCAGGGCCTGCAGCACGCGCTGGACGAGGTGCAGGTCGGGATACCCGGCTCCGTACTGCTTCCAGTCCCAGATCGAGAACGGCGAGTCGCGGTCGATCTGGTACGTGATCGTGCGCTTCCAGAACTCGTGCACGGCGTGGAACAGGTTCGGCTCGAGGAGGAGGATCGAGAAAGCCGCGACGGTCGCGACGAGGAAGCCGCCGACGAAGACGAGCTTCTGCCGGAGATGGGCTCGCGCATCCGGGTAGGAGGCCCAGAGCGGCGCAACGAGCAACGGCGCGAACTTCGTCCAGCCGGCGAGAGCCGAGAAGACGCCGCGGGCGAACGCGGACGTCACCAGCCAGAAGCCCCAGATCAGGAAGAGCGGCGGCAGCGCGTCGTTCGTGTTCGAGTTCGACACGTACTGGGTGAACGGCCACGCCGCCCACGCGAACGCGAGCGTGACGGCCAGCCTCGCGCCGCCGAAGCGGAAGCCGACCAACGCGAGTCCGACCATGCAGAGCACGTCGAAGATGACGGACGCGAAATGGGAGGCGGGCAAGTCGTCCCACTTCCCGCCCCAGCCGAAGAGCAGGTACCCGGGGATGTAGGTCTCGTAGGCAACTGGCCCGTAGGTGTCCCCCGACGGATTCGCCGACTCGCAGAGGCCGCTCGTCTGGATCCGGTCGCGGATCTCGCCGTCCTGGTCGGCGGGCCCGCAGGCCTTGAGGTCGTCCTCGACCGGGAAGTGGCCGTATGGAGCCTGGCCCTGGGTGATCCTCTGTGCGCCGATGACGCCCGAGTAGCCGACGTCGATGACGTTCGAGCTCTCGACGTTGAGCCCGATCCGGAAGCCCGCGAGGAAGACGGCGGCGGCGGCGAGCACCCAGATCGGCCAGACCGACCGCGTCTCGACGCCGGTACGCCCGCGCCACACGCCCCAGACCATGCGTCCGAGCAGATAGAAAAGCGGCGGGTACACGAGCGGCACGCTCGTGAAGACGTGGCCCTTGTTGAAGAACCACAGCGAGACGCTGAACGAGACGAGCGCGAGCAGGTCGAGATTGCGAAGCGAGAGCGGCCGGCGGAGATCGGCGAGGCCGATCAGGAAGACGAGACAGAAGCCGAGCCAGATCTTGAGGCTGTTGATCTCCTTCCCGCCGAAGGCGCCGGGGTACCCGCGGGCCATCTTCCAGGCCACCTGCGGACCCGTCCAGGCTTCCGTGACGACACCGGTCGCATCCTGAACCCGCCCCGTGGCGACCTCGCCGACCTTGTCGATCGACGTCCAGATCTTGATCGTCCAGTTCCCGTACTGCTGGCTATACGTGGCCTGGATCGTCCGCGTCTTCGGCGGGTAGTGACGGAGCCAGTCCGCGATCTTGTCGTTCGCGACGAAGATCGCGATCGCCCGTTTCTTCGTCAGGTTGGTCTTCGGCGCTGCGCCTGCGGCGGGGACGAGCAGTAACGCGCAGAGCCCGGCAATTAGTAGGGCCCGGCGAGCCGTAGCCGGTGTCGCCGGGCCGCGCTGCTCGCCCCGATGCTGCGTCCTCAGTCGCGCCAATAGCTTTGGCTATTGACGCTCCCTGCGTCCTTGCCTCGAGACGAGCATCGCACCCCGGCAACGAGCGACGACTCACCGGGCCCTACTAGCCGGCGCATGGCAATCAGGCTAGCGGCTGTTCCAGACCGCCAGCCCGAGGATCGTCAGTGTCGAACGCGGAAGCTCCAGAGCTTGTTGCCGATGAAGTTCAGCGGCGTGACGAGAACGATCGCAATCGCCTGAGCGACCACCTTGTTCGTCCCGAGGGCGATCAGGGCGCTGAGGATGCCGAGGTTCGCGCCGTAGGCGACAAGGGCTACGACGAAGAAACGGAGGCCCTGAAAGGCGACGTGCCCCCGCTGGTCCCGAAACGTCCACACGCGGTTCCAGAGGTAATTGTTGGTCACTGCAACGAGGAACGAGACCGTGGCGGCGTAGGCGTAGTGCCAGCCCGCGCCGCGAAGGAGCGCCGTGTACACGGCGAGATTGACGACGTATCCGGTTGCCCCGACCGCCGCGAACTTCGCCAGCTGCACCCAGTTCGCCGATCGCCTCAGCGCACGACCGGCTCGGGCGCGCGCTCCCAGGACGACGGACGACTCCGGCTCCATGGCCGCGAGCGAGGCTATCAACGCGGCTGGCGGGCGAGCCCTCCGAGCGTTCCGTCGCGATCGACGAGGACGCCCTCTGCCTGCCCGTTCCGCTCACGCAGCGTCGTCGCCTGGTCGCGGTAGAACCCGACCTGGTCGAAGTCGAGCAAGACGAGCGGTGAGTCGATCTTGATCGCGTCCGCTTCGAGCGTCGCGACGGGGAAGGGCAGGAAGCGGTGGGCACCGTCGCCACAGAGAATGTCGAACCCCAGCGCGCGATCCGCGTCGGGGGCAACGATCAGGTCGACGGCGCGCCCGAGCCTGACGCCTCCGATCCGGACGGGAAGTTTCAGCAGCTCCTCGGCCCGCCGCATTTCATTCCGGTTCTTGCCGGTCGATCGAGGCAAAAACGTGCTTACTCGCCGAAGCC